>JAKAVH010000123.1 GCA_021827545.1 Thermoplasmata archaeon | reverse complement strand
CGCCCTACGTGCTTGGCGGGGCGTCTACGGGCGAAGGGTCGGCGCCCGCCGCGGGGTGGGGGCGATCCGGGACGGGGCCGCCGCTCAGGTAACGACCAGGAACGACCGCATCGTTCCGTGGAACGTTCCGCAGAACTCCGTGCACTGGATGAGGTACTCCGTGCCGGGGCTCACGTTCGGCACGCCGAACGCGAAGTGGTTCGTCCGACCGGGGATCGCGTCGATGCGCACCCCGAGCTGGGGGATGTTGAACGAGTGGATCACGTCGGCGGCGGTGACGTTGATCTGCACGACCGCGCCCGGGGGAGCCCATAACGCCCCTCCCGACACGCTGTTGGTCGCCGCGTCGTACGAGGAGTTGAAGCAGGTATTGTTGACGGGGTAGCAGAACTCCCAGTACCACTGGTGGCCGATGACGTCGACGTACTCCGTCGGGTTCGACGGCCACGCGTCGAGGTGGTAGAGGAGGACGGTCGAGTAAACGCCGACGCCGGCGATCAGGACGACGGTCGCGAGCGTCCACGCGACCTCGATCTTGCTAACCATAACGTCGCCCCTTGACCTTCGGGTCGCGGAACTTCCAGAGGGCGTAGACGAGGAACGCGAAGGTCACGATCGAACCCGCGGCGGAGATCCCGACCATCACCCAGACGAGCGCGTTCGTCTCGGCGAGGTTCGTCGGCACGTCCCCAGTGGGGAGTGTCGAGCTACATATTCCCCGCGTACGAACCGTATCGCCTTGCGCCCGAGGGCGCGGGGCCGGCATCGTACGTACGGAGGGGCTTTGAATCACACGCTCCGTCCCGCGAGAGGCGGGCGGGTACGGGATGTCGGTCGTTCGGCGCGGGCGTCGGTTCGTCTCGGGCGCGATCGCGGTCCTCTTGCTCGTGGCGCTCGTGGCGACCTGGTCGGCCGTCGCCCCGGCGCGGGCCTCGAGCGTCGTCGTCGACACGTCCTCGTCGCTCGCCGTGACGACGGCCGCGCCGTACAAGTTCGTCCAGGACGCCTACGAGAACCTTCCGACGAACACGACGATCAACGTGACGGTCACGGACGCCGACACGCTCGCCCACACCTTCTCGATCCTCGACCGCGCGGGATGGGTGATACCGTCGTCCGCGGACCTCGCCACGCTCTTCTCCACCTACGGCAGCCTCGTGAGCGTCAACGTCACCGGCTCCGGCGACCAGGCGCACGCGTCGTTCACGTCGCCGGGACCCGGGTGGTACGAGTTCGTTTGCCTCGAGCCGGGCCACTTCAAGGAAGGGATGTACGGCTACATCGCCTTCGGGATGGCGCTCCCGACCAACCTCACACCCGCCTCGGTGAACACGGGACCCGGGATCGCCGTGTTCATCATCAGCGGCACGATCGTCGCGCTCGTCCTCGTCGCGATCGTCCTCGGCTTCGTCGTCGGCCAGCGCAAGGGATCGATGTTCGAGATGCCTCCCGAGCGCCTCGGCTACCCCGAACCGCCCGCGCCCCCGCCCCCACCGTCGGCCGGTCCGCCCCACCCGTAGCCCGGGGAGCCGATCCCGTCCGGGTCGCAAGACTCAAATGGGGGACCTAGGATAAGCTACGAACCTCGTAGTAGGTTCGGAGCGATCGAATGGCGTGGGGAAACCCGAGTCGGGAGCGTCGCGTGCTGAAGGCCGGCCACTCGTCGATCGCGGTCACCCTGCCGAAGCCGTGGGCGGAGGCGATGAACCTGAGGCCGGGCGATCTCATCGTCTTCGACCAGAACGACGACGGGACGCTCTACCTCAAGCCGGCCCCGGCACCGGGCGCGGCGACCGTCGGCGCGCCGTTCCTCGTCCAGGCCCGCGCGTTCGACACTCCCGGAGTGCTCGAGCGATTGATCGTGGGCGCGTACCGCGTCGGCCATGACGCGATCGAGATCCGGACCGACGTCCCCCTCGCCGCGGAGCGCGTCGAGGAGGTCCTCCAGGCGGCCCGCGGTCTGCTCGGTGTCTCGGTGGTGGCCCACGAACCGAACCGTATGGTCCTCCAGAACTTCATCGACCCGTCGAAGTACGGCCTGCCGCAGCTCGTCCAACGCATGAAGATGATCCTGGTCGCTTTCGTCGAGGAGACCGAGCAGGTCCTCGAACGGCGCACCCGGACCCGCCGGCTCACGACCCTCGAAGAGGAGGCCGGCAAGGTCCTCGCGCTCCTCGTCCGCCAGCTCTTTCTCGCCAGCCGGGACTGGTCGCTCGCCCGGCGGATCGGGAGCCCCGACCCGCGGCAGTTGCTCGAGTGGCGGGTCGTCGTCCACGCGCTCCAGGAACTCGCGGACGTCTTTGGCGCGACGCTGCTCGCGCTCAGCGAGGAGTCCGCGCGGCTTCCGGCCGCCCAGCGGAGCGCCCTCGTCGCGGTCCTCCCGGAGTTCAAGTCGCAGCTCAAGTCGGTGGTCGACTCCCTGATGCATCCGTCCCTCGACCGCGCATGCGAGGTCTACCACGCGAGCTCCCGCCTCGGGGACGGATTCAAGGCCCCGAGCCCGGCCCGCCGGGGGGCCGCCGCCCTGCCGCCCCGCCCGGCCGCGCATCTCCTCGAGCGGGGGGCCGGGTGCCTCACGCTCCTCGCCGAGATCGCGATCGACCGCGCCGTCGCGGGCAGCGCGGAGACGATCCTGGTCGAGGCCGCGTGAGCGGGCTTTATCTGCCTAGGGTCCGGACCGTAGATACCGGTCCGTTCCTGCCGTACGAACGCCATATCGTTCGAGGCCGGGTGCGCGCGGGGGGGAAGACGCGGTGTTCGACTCCATCGACGACTGGTTGATCATAGCCGTGGTGGCCGGGATCCTGTTCTACGGATCCAGCAAGATTCCCCAGCTTGCCCACAGCCTGGGCCGGTCGGTCGGGGAGTTCAAGAAGGGGCGGAACGAGATCGAGCGGGAGATCAAGGCCGAGTCGGTGAGCTCGACCAGCTCCCCGCCCGCGTCGGGCCCGACCCACTGACGCATCGGGCGACCGGCGCGCATGCGCGAGCGAAGGACCCCACGACGGCGAACGGGCGGCCCGGGCCGGGCCGACGGGATCGCAGCGCGGGGGTGCCGGGGTGATTGATGGGAGACCTCGACCGCCTTCTTTCCGTCCTCGGGGAGGTCCGGCACCGGGTCGTCCGGATCGCCCTCGTCCTCGGTCCGCTCTTCGGGAGCCTCCTCCTCTTCGAGCTTCGTCCGCTCACGCTCTCCGTTCTCGGAGTGTCGGTCCCGCTCGCCGTTCCGTGGCCGAGTCCGTTCTACAACGTCACGGCCCAGCTCTTCCGGGCGATGCGGCAGTGGATGCTTCCGGGCGGGGTGACGCTCCTCAACGTCGGGGTCGGCGACTCGATCGTCGTCCAGATGGAGATCGGGCTTCTGCTCACGCTCATCCTCGGCATGCCGTGGATCGTCCACGAGACGGGCGCTTTCCTCGTGCCGGCCCTCCGGCGCAACGAGCGCGCGCTCCTCCGTCAGGTCGGTCTCCCCGCGACGGCGCTCTTTGCGGTCGGAACGGCGATCGGGGTCTTCTTTCTCACGCCGTTCACGTTCCGCTTGCTCTTCCGCTACGTGGCGGCGATGGGGCTCTCCCCCGTCCTCGGGGTGCAGAACTTCGTCACGTTCGCCCTCCTCTACTCGCTCGCCTTCGGGGTCGTCTTCGAACTGCCGGTCTTCGTCTACGCCCTCACCCGGCTCGGCGTGGTCGCCGCGTCGGCGTGGCGACGGCACTGGCGGGCCGCGGTCCTCGGGTCCCTCGTCTTTGGGATGATCGTAACGCCGGACAACTCCGGCATCACGATGCTCCTGATCGCCGCGCCGATGATCGGGCTCTACCTCGGGGGGGCGTACTTCGCGGGACGGTGGGAGGCCCGGGCGACCGAGCGGCGGACCGTCGCCGGGGTCGGCGTGGGGTGAGGCAGGTCGGTCATGGCGCTGTTCAGTGACGTCGATTGGATCATCATCGCCGGAGTGGCGGTCTTCCTCCTCTTCGGCCGGGAGAACCGGGAGGTGCTCCGGACCTTCGGCCGCTGGTACGCCCGGGCGGGGAAGATGAAGCAGGAGCTGCTCTCCGAGTTCTGGAAGGCGGCGGAGCTGCCGGCGATGGGCCCGGGCCAAGCGCTCTCGCTGCGGGGGACGCTCCTCGGCCTCGACCCGACCCCCACGCAGCGGAGCGGGATCCCGGCGCCGGTCCGGACGCCACCCGTCGCCCCGCTGGCCCCCTCGCCCGCCCCACCGCTCGTTCCGACCTACGCGGCGGGCTACCCGGTGCCGACCTGGACGATGACCGTTTCGCTCGACGCGTCGGCCGTGGAGACGAGCCGATGAGCGCGCTCACCCCCGACCAGGTCGTCAGCCTCACCGAGATCCTCGTGCTGCTCATGGGGATCGGGATCACCTGGGCCGTCTACTACGGCAGCGAGCACGCCGAGCTGCCCGGAGAGGCATCCGTTCCCGATCCGACGCTCGCGGACGACGCCCGGCCCGATACCCGTGGGAGGAGCCTGTGATGGGTCCCGGGGCCGCCGACTGCTCGGCGTCGTGCCCGTTCTCGGGCGGTCGCGGGTCCGCGCTCGACTTCCCGGTCGGCCAGATCCGTCGTGTGGCGGCCGGGGGACCGGATCCGAGAGGCGATGTCGACGAGACGAAGCGCAACGTTCTCAAGCTCCTCGCGGTCGCGGGGATCGTCGGGGCCGGCACGGGGGGCCTCGGCGGCGGAGCGATCCAGTACCTCCAGCCACCGACGATCGGGATCTCGAGCTACCCGCGGGTGCAGCTGCTCGACGTCGACGGAAGCCCGCTCACGGTCGCCAAGGTCGAGAGCGAGTACAGCGCCGAGACGGCCGACCTTTTTCTGTTCTACTATCCGCTGCGCAACGAGCCGAACTTCCTCCTCAATCTCTACCCGGCGAGCGGCACGCCGAACGGGCAGAACGGAGCGGAGAACGTACCGGGAGGGATCGGCACCCACCAGTCGATCGTGGCGTACAGCGCGATCTGCCAGCATCTCGGATGCCCCGCGCCGGCGATCGCCTACTATCCGCCGGGCACCTGCCCGCAGACCCCGGGAGGAAAGGCGTTCTACATCCACTGCTCCTGCCACGGGTCGACCTACGACGTCACGAACGGGGCGTCGAACCTGACGGGCCCGGCCGTCCTGCCGCTTCCGCAGGTCGTGCTCGTGACCGACCAGACGGGCAACACGGCGGGCAACATCTTCGCGACGTCGATGGTCGGCCCTCCGGTGAACGGGCACCTCAACACGTTGCAGGGGGACTACGGCGTAGGGGCGACCTCGCAGATCGCGAAAGAATCCCCGGTGATCCTCTGCAACTTCCCCACCTAGAGGTCGCGGTCGAATGACGTTCTCGGGCTGGTACAATCGCTCCCTCAACAAGATCTGGGGGTTCGTCGAGGACCGGACCTCGATGCGCAAGTGGGCGCTCCGGCCCCAGCCCGAGTTCTCGTTCAAGCCGTCGTACTGGACGGGAGCGTTCGTCGTCAACGCGTTCCTCTTCCAAGTGATCTCGGGCGCGCTCCTCCTGTTCTACTACCAGCCGAGTACCGCGCCGACACTGACGGCGTGCGGCCAGCCGATCGGCACCTACTCGGTCGCCCCGGCGGCCTGGTGCTCGACGTACTACATCATCCACTCCATCGCGATGGGTTAGCTCCTCCT
>JAKAVH010000084.1 GCA_021827545.1 Thermoplasmata archaeon | reverse complement strand
CTGAGCGTGTCCCTCACGGTGCTCCTGGGCTATGTCCTGCTGTCCGCGTTCTCCGGTGGATTCTCGGCGGCCTGGTCGGATCCCCTCCTGGAGGCCACCCTGGCCGCCGTCACGCTGGTCGCGGGATCGGTCGCGTACCTCCGAGGCGCCTTCGCCCGGGTCCCTCCGATCCCGCCTCGCTGGACGGAGGAGGAGCCGGGCGAGGAGGGTGCTTGGGAGGTCACGGTCGAGCTCGATCGCCTCGCACGGGAAGAGCGGCGGCTCGAGCACGACCTTCGGCGCATCGGAGCCGACCCGGAACGGACGCGGGCGCTCCGATCGTCTCTCGAAGGGGTGCGGGCCGAGCGGGAGTCGCTCGAGCGGCGCCGGGAGGCCGAGATCGGTGCCTGATCGACGCGCCTCGGCCACCGAGGAGCACAAGATGGTCCTTGTGATCCGGGGGGAGCTCAGGCTGACGGCCGGGAAGGCGGCCGTCCAGGTCGCTCACGCGGCAGTGATGCTCGCCCGTCGCGCGGAGTCTGACGACCCCCGCTCCCTGCGGGCGTGGCTCGACCAGGGTCAGAAGAAGATCGCGCTCGTCGTCGCGACCCTTCCCGAGCTCGAGAGCCTCGAGCGGCGCGCGCGTCGGGAAGGTCTCCCCACCGTCTGGGTGGAGGACGCGGGGCTCACGGAGGTACCTCCGGGGACGCGAACCTGTCTCGGGATCGGTCCGTCGGCTACGGCGAGGATCGACGTCGTCACGCGAGCCCTCCCGCTGCTCTGACGGCTCCCGCCGGGGAGCCGCCCGGAGGCCGCGTCGTCCGGCACGTTGTCGAATCCATAAATATAGGTAGTCGCTCGGTTCCTCGTGGGCTGCCGGGGGACCGCGTAAGCCATGCGGATGTCGGTCTACATCGTCCGACGTCTGATCCTTCTCGTCCCGATCATCGTCGGCGTGATGACGATCACCTTCGCGCTGATCAGCGCGATCCCGACCCCCCAGCGCATCGAGGCCTCTTTCCCCGCCTGCCGCGGTCACTGCTACGAACCCTGGCAGCAGTACATCCCCTGCCCGAGCAACGCGACCCAAACCTGCGTCAATCCGCTCTGGACAAAGGCCACCACCGACCTCGGACTGAACGAACCGATTCCCGTTCAATGGGCGATCTACATGAAGAACTCCCTGACGTTCAACTGGGGGTACACCAGTAACTTCAGTAGTGTCGTCCGCAGCTTCCCGATCTTACAGGGCCAGCAGGTCACGACCGTTCTCGGCTGGTACCTTCCCTACACCCTCGAGCTCGCCCTGCTGTCGATGGTCCTGATCATTGCGATCTCCTTGCCGCTCGGCAACCTGTCGGCCGTCTACCGAAACCGTCCGGTGGACCAGGTAGCACGGGTGATGTCGTTCTCCGGTTTCGCGCTCCCGGCGTTCTTGTTAGGGACCTTGATTCTCTACGGTGTCGTATTTGCGGTGGGAGGTTCGAGCGGGATCTCTCCGTTCTGCGGAGGTCACTTCCCCGCGCTCAACGACTTCTACGGATCCTGGCCGTACCAGGGCTGCACAGCGATCTACGGGTCGACTACACCATTATATCAAGGGTATCCCACCTGGCTCCAGGACGGGATCATCAGTTCGCCCACGGGGTTCCCGACCGTCGACTCGGCGATCCACGGCAACTGGCTCCTCGCCGGCGACACACTGCTGCGGTTGATCATCCCGGCGTTCGTGATCGCCTACGGGACCGTGGCCGTCCTCCTCCGCTTTGTTCGGAACAGCATGCTGGAGGTCATGAACCTCGACTTCGTGCGCACCGCGCGCGCGAAGGGGCTCTCGGAGAAGGCGGTGACCAAGCGACATGCGGGACGGAACTCGCTCAACGTCACGATCACGGTCCTCGGCCTCTTGTTCGCCTTCTTCATCGGGGGCTTCCCGGTCATCGAGACCGTCTTCAACCTGTGGGGGGTCGGTCGACTGCTCGCGCTCTCGCTGACCGGCACCTTCGATATCGGCCTCGTCTTCGGATCGACGATCCTGTTCACCTTCCTTGTCGTGATCGCGAACATCATCGTCGACGTGCTCTACGCGTACCTGGATCCGAGGGTCCGGCTCGGCTAGAGGGGCTTCACGATGGTAGCACAGGATCTACCGTCCTCCGAGCCCGCGATTCCGCTGGCCGCCCCGGAACCGGGGGCTGGGCCGTCCGCTCGCCCTCGGCGTGGATCCAAACCCGGCCGTCGTCCGAACCCGCGCATCGACCAGTACCGCCGGACCTGGTACTTCTTCCGTCGCAATACCCTTGCGATGGTCGGCCTGGGAATCTTGGTCTTCTTCCTCTTCGCGTTCGTCTACGGAGTGTCGTACCACGTCGACGATCAGCAGCTCGCCCTATGGTGCGCCACGGGCGGCTCCAACACCACGTGCACCCCGGGCGAGCCCTCGGTCTGCACCTACTCGCAGGGCACCCTCCCGACCGGGCCGGGCTGCTACATGACCCCCGTCGTGGCCGGCGTCCCCTATTCGAACTTCCTCGCACCGACCATGACGTTGAGTCCCCCCAGCCTGGGCCCCGCGCCGTTCGGTGCCTTCGTCGCGAGCGGACAGGTCGGGACCCCGTATTTCGAAAACCTCTACGACGGGCTCGTGAAGGGGTCGATGTGGTCGCTCTCCATCGCCGTGACGATCGTCTCGATCGGGGCCCTGACCGGCCTTCTCGTCGGGGTCGTCTCCGGCTTCTACGGGGGGATCGTGGACGAGGGACTGATGCGGCTGACCGACATCTTCCTCTCGATCCCCCAGATCCTTTTGGTGATAGTCGTCATCATCGCCGGTGTGGAGCTCGGGCTCTCGAGCTTCCAAGGGCGTATCTTCCTCATGGTCGGCGCGTTCGCCCTGACCTGGTGGCCGACGTACGGTCGTATCGTACGGGGCCAAGTGCTGGTGGTCCGCGAGCAGAAGTACGTCGAGGCGGCCCGGGCGAGCGGAGCGGGTAACGCGCGCATCCTTCGTAAGCATGTCCTGCCGAACAGCCTCTACCCCGTCTTCGTCCAGATGTCGCTGGACGTCGGATCCATCCCCTTGCTCGTTGCCGCGCTGATCTACATTGGGTTCCCGATCGTCCCCAACCCGCTCTGGCCGGAGTGGGGCTCCATCGCCGCCGAGGCGACCTTGACACTGCCCAGCCTGATCCTCACCTGCGCCAATCTCGCACCCGGCACCGCATGCCCGATCCCGTGGTGGCAGATCCTGTTCCCGGGCGCAGCCCTCTTCCTTTTCGCGATCAGCGTGAACTTCGTGGCGGACGGACTCAGGGACGCCTTGGACCCGCGCCTTCGGAGGTGAGGACCCGCTCATGGCACTCGCAGCAACACCGACGGTCGTCCCCATGGAGGAGCGCGAGCTTCCGAAGGCCGGTGCGGCCCCCGTAGTGGCCCCCGTGGATGGCGAGGACCACACGGGCGGGGACGTTGTCCTCGATGTCCGGAAGCTCGTCACCTACTTCTACACGTACGACGGGGTGGTCCGCGCGTTGGACGGGGTCTCGTTCAAGGTCCGGCAAGGCGAGACGCTCGGCCTGGTCGGGGAGACCGGTTGCGGAAAGAGCGTCACCGCGTTCTCGATCACCCGCCTCATCCCGGACCCGCCGGGCCGGGTGGTGAGCGGCAAGGTCCTCTACCGGGGGGCGGACCTCCTCTGGGAGCTTGACCGCGAGGCGAAGTTCAAGCCGGTCAAGGGAACGAACCGGGTCAAGGTCTCCCGTCGGTTCCGCCGCATCAAGGCCGCGATGGAGCGGATGATGTCCGTCCGGGGCCGGGGGATCTCGATGATCTTCCAGGAGCCGATGCAGGCAATGAACCCCGTCTTTCCGATCTGGGATCAGCTCGGGGAGGCGATCTACCTGCACCGGGGCGTTGAAGTGATCGATGGCCTGCTGAGCGCCACCCCCCACGACCCATCGGTCGCCCCCGCGGTCGACGCCCTTCTCGACGTCGGCCGGTCGGCAGACCGGACCCAGCTGCGGGAAGCTGCCCAAGCCCTCGCGCGGGCGGCGCATCTCCCGTCCCTCGAGACCGAGGCGTTCTACGCGGTTCGCGACAGCCTCCCCGACATCGAGCTCGCACGGACGCACCTGAACAAGGCGCTGAAGCGGCTAAAGCTCTCGGGCCTTCAGCGGGCGTACCTCCGTCGGGAGCGGCGGCGCATCGAACTGTCGAACAAGCTGCGCGACACCTACCTCGAGGAGATGCGCCTCGGCCGCCACCTTCTCACCGCGCGAGCACCCATCCGCTCCGCCAACCTGTCGAATCAGGCGCGTCGTTGGCCCCTCCGGCTCTGGGGGATCCGGCGTCACGTCGATAAGCCGGTGAAGGAAGAGCTCCTGTGGCGGTCCGTCACCGAGCTCGAGGGCGTCCGCATCGCGAACCCGGTCCAGGTCGCGAAGGGCTTCCCGCACGAGCTCTCGGGCGGGATGCTCCAGCGGGTCATGATCGCCATGGCGCTCGCCCCGCAGCCCAGCATCCTGCTCGCGGACGAGCCCACCACCGCGCTCGACGTGACGATCCAGGCTCAGATCCTGGAACTGATGAATGAGCTCAAGCGGAAGGTCGGGACCGCGATCGTCCTCATCACCCACGACCTTGCCGTAATCGCCGAGGTCGCAGATCGCGTCTGCGTCATGTATGCGGGGCAGATCGTCGAGAACGCCCCCGTACGGTCGCTCTTTCAGACCCCGCTTCACCCGTATGCCCAGGGACTTCTGGTCTCGATCCCCCGGATCGATCGGCCCGAGAAGAAGCTCGAGTCGATCCCGGGGTCGGTCCCGAACCTGATCTTCCCGCCCGCCGGCTGCCGATTCCACCCCCGCTGCCCGTATGCCATGCCGGTCTGCCGTGAGGTCCGGCCGCCGATGACCGATGAAGGGAACGGCCATCAAGTGGCGTGCCATTTATACCACGGACCGACTGTGACCGAGTAACGCAGGGGAGGTATCGTCGCTCGTGGCGGAAGGCTCGGCAACGTCCCCAGTCGTCCTCGCGACCTACAACCTTCGAAAGTACTTCCCGGTACGGGGAGGGCTTTTCTCGTCGCACATCGGCGACGTTCGCGCGGTCGACGGGGTCACCTTCGACGTCCGGGAGGCCGAGACGGTGGGGCTCGTCGGGGAGTCCGGCTGCGGCAAGACCACGGTTGGGCGCCTCTTGCTCCGGCTGATCGAGCCTTCCTCGGGCCACACCTACTACCGACCGACCCCGGAGATCCTCTCGAAGCTCAACTCCGACTACGTCCGGCTCAAGGACCTGACGCCGGAGAACAACGGTTCTCATGCGCCCGAGAGTCCGGACGCGACCGCCGCGCTCAAGGAGCTGGATGAGCTCGCCGAGCAGTACTCCCTGTACCGCAAGTCGCGCAGCCAGATGCGGGAGCTCCGCGGAAAGCTGCAGATCGTCTTCCAGGATCCGTTCAGCTCGCTTTCCCCCCGCATGCTCGTCCGCGACATCCTCGCCGAGCCGATGGAGATCCACCACGTCGGGACCCGGCAAGAACGCTACCAGCGGGTCAACGAGCTCGTCCAGGAGGTCGGCTTGAACCCCGACCATGTCTGGAGGTTTCCGCACGAGTTCTCGGGAGGCCAGCGACAGCGGCTCGGCCTCGCACGGGCCCTCGCTCTCCGACCCGAGTTCGTGGTGCTCGACGAGCCGA
>JAKAVH010000228.1 GCA_021827545.1 Thermoplasmata archaeon | reverse complement strand
AAAGGGGTCCCTGCACTGGCAGCGCGCGAGCCAACGGGTGGGCCTTTCGCTCGTACTGATGGCCGCGCCCGGCGCCTCTGCGGACCGAGCCGCACGGATTGCGCGCGCCTCCCGCGGCTTCCTCTATCTGGTCGCCTACTACGGAACGACCGGACGCGCGTCGGAGGGGCCGGCCGCCGACCTCGGTCCGATCGTCACGGCGGTGCGACGGGCGGCGCCCGACCGGCCCATCCTGCTCGGCTTCGGGGTCCGGGACCGACGCTCCGCCGAGCGAGCCCTCGCGCTGGGGGTCGACGGGGTCGTCGTCGGGACGGCGCTCGAAGAGGCGATCGCGCGCGACCCGAGCCCCCGGGCGCTTGGGGACTGGCTCCGCGAGATCGCTGCGGCCCGTAGAGCTCCGGCCGTGGGGTAGTCGTCCCGCCCCGGAGAGCCCCTCCGTCCGGCTCAGGGACGGATCCTTTCGAGCGAGAGGAACCGGACGCGCGACTCGGGGTCGACGCCCGCAACGAGGAACTCCTTGCGGACCCCCTGAGCGACCCGGACGCCGCCCGCGATCTCGGGCCAGGCGGTGACATGGCTCGACGGGACGGCCTGCACGAGGTAGCGGGCGTGCGCGTTCGCCGGATTGCGCGGATAGGCGCGAAAGTGCGCCCCGTACTTGAACCCCGTCTTCACGACCAAGTGGCGTCCCCGGAGGTCCCGGTAGGCGGCGAGCCGTTCGGAGAACCGGGGATCGAGGCGCCGCGCCCGGCGTTCGAGCCGATCGAGCGGAACGGTGCGCCCGCTGCGCGCGTCCTTGAGCCGGAGCTGGCCGGTGGCGACCAAGTAGGCGGCCTCGAGGAGGCTCAGCTCGAGCCGGTCACCGACGCGGCTCCCGTACGCGAGCTCTCGGCCGAGCTCCTCGACCGCGGTCGGCGCGTGGACCGTCACGCGGTCCTCCGAAAGCCAGCCGTCCGTGGGTGCGGCGAGCGGGCGAGGAGGGAGCGCGCCGGTCGGCGTCGGGCGGCGGACCCGGTAGTAGGTGAGGTCCGACTCCTCGTCGACGAGGGCGAGGAGGAGGACCTTCTTCGCGCTCTGGGCGCGCTCCGCGAGATCGAAGAGCCGGGCGAGGTCGAAGGCGACGCGCTCGGAGAGGACCTCGACCCAGAACCGGGACGGCGTCTTGTGGAGCGTGCCGCCCCGGGGGAGGACCGCGAAGGCGACCGGGGGCGGGCTCGCCCGGACGACGTACCCCCGTTGGCGAAGGTCCCGGTAGACGAGGTAGCGGACAGGAAAGCCGCGGTCGCTGCGCACGGCACGGCGGAAGATCGCGGGCCACTCCACGGCCGGTCCGGTGGGGACGACGACCGACGCGCGGCCCATCTCGGCGAGGTACACCGATTCGTACCGGTCCAGCGAGAGCCCGCCGCCGGGGAGCGGCGTCCCGAAGAACCCCTTCGCGTGGATCGAGCTCGCCTCGGCCGGGTCGTCGACCCGCACCGTCGCGTCGGCGGCGAGGACGCCGCTCACCGCCGGGCGCCCCTCAGGTCGGCGATGGTGAGGAGCGGCTCGAGCCGCACGCCGGCCGCGGCCAGCTGCTCGGTCGCCCCCATCTCCCGGTCGACCACGACGAGCGCCCGGTCGACGATCCCCCCGGCCGCCCGCACGATCTCGACGGAACGGGCGAGGCTCCCCCCGGTGCTCGCGACGTCCTCGATCAGGAGGACGCGGGCCCCGGCCGGCACCTCCCCTTCGAACGGTTGTCGGGTCCCATGCTCCCGGGCGCCCTTGCGGAGCACGAGGTACGGGCGGTTGGTACGGAGC
Source organism: Thermoplasmata archaeon (assembly GCA_021827545.1). The sequence continues at coordinate 3,917 of JAKAVH010000228.1, read as the reverse complement.
GCGGTCGCGACGACGAGCGGGACCGCGCCGAGCTCCATCCCGGCGAGCCGGTCCGCCCCGCCGACCCGCGCTGCCAGCGCGCGCGCGATCGTATCGAGGCGCGCGGGGTCCGTCCAGGCCCGCTTCACATCGACGTAGTAGTCGCTCTGCTGGCCGGACGTGAGCGTGAACGCGCCGAAGCGCACGGCGCCCGCATCGAGGAGGATCCGCGCGAGCTCCTCCGAGGAGGGGATCGGTCCGGGAGCCTCCACCGTCACCACGGCACCTTCTTCAGCCCCGCCTTGAAACCGACCCAGTTGAAGGCGGCGTGCAGGCCGAGCGTGTACACGAGGAGCCATAAGACCGCTTCCCAGTGCGCGAACACGCTGACGAACAGCGCGGGGTCGACGGCCAGGCCGAGCGCGATCGGAACGAGGACGAACGGCATCTGGTCGAGGAGCAGGGTGCGCGCTCCGCTCTCCCGGCCGAGGCGACGCTTGAGGAACGAACCGACCGCGTCGCCGGTCATCGCCCCGAAGGTGAGGATCGCCGCGAGCGGGACCGCGGCGAGGGCGGTCGGCGCGAGGACCGGCACGAGCTTCAGGTTCGGCGGGGCGAGCAGGATCAGCCACGCTTCGAGGAGGCAGAACGGCATCGCGAAGACGCCGGCGAAGAGGAAGCCGGACCAGGTCTTCGACGCACCGAAGATCCGGCGCCCATCACCCGGCCAGAGCCGCCCGAAATCCATCGGGGGACCGCGGCCCCGCGGGATCGTCGCGAAGGCGTTCGCGATGTACGACGGCAGGAGCAGCCAGAGGACCGCGAGGGCGCTCGCGGCGAACTGGACGACCACGGCCGCGCGCCTCCGTTACGGTTCCCGGACGAACCGCTCGATCGTCCGCACCACGCCACCGAAGAGCGCCGGGTCGAGGCTCTCCTCCGCGTCGTGGATGTGGGCGAGCGGATCCATGCTGCCGAAGACGAGCGCCGGGAGCCGATGCCCGTCCGGGGTCGTGAGGTCGCGCAGAGCGCTCGCGTCCGTGCCCCCGTACTCCCCGCGCACCCCCGTGCTGCCGAGGGTCTCCTGCAGGATCCGATCGAGCCGCCGTACCTCCGGGTGGTCGACGGGGATCGCGTAGCCGGCGCGGCAGCGCTCGTTCGGAACCACGAGGCGGGCCGAGGGGGCCCGGCCGAGCGCGGCCGACCGCGCCGAGCGGAGCGCTTCCTCGAGTCCGGTGGCGAGCTGCATCTCGGGCGGAAGGCGCAGATCGACCGTGAACGCGGCCGAGGCGACCGACCGCTGGTCGATCCAGCCGCGGGAAGCGGCATCGCGCAGCAGCCGGAGGGCGGCCGGAACCGGGTTCTGTCCCCGGTGCGGGTAGCCTCCGTGCGTCGCGACCCCCACGAGCTGGAGCGCGAGCGTTCCCGGGGGGACCGAGAGCGCGGTCGCGCCGTGCTCGTCCAACCGGAACGGCGACGGCACCAGGGCCGCGAGCCGTCCGGGAAGGCTTCCGAGCTCGACCGCCGGTCCCCCGAAGAGGAGCGTGACCGACCGGGCGATCTGGTTCGCCGCATCGGTCTCGGCGTGCGCGGCGAGGAGGCCGACCCGGTCCGGGGCGAGCTCCGCCTCCTCGAGGTCGAACTGGGTGACCGACGCGCGTCCGGTGATCACCGGCTCCGGGGCGTTCCGGTCGGGCCAGTCGGGGGAATGGTACACCGATCGCCAGGTGCGGGCGAGGTCGTGGAGACCGACCAGGCTCTCTCCGAGCGCCAACGTCTCGGCCAGCGGGACCGAGCGGTCGAACGAGCCGAGCAGCACCGCGTGGCCGCTCGACGCCGCGGTCGTCTCGGGGCTCCCGTCGGGGATCAGCGCGACGGACCCGCGGAGGAAGCGGTCCGGGTCGTCGATCGGGAGCGCCGCGTCGTGCGCCTTGATCGCCTCGATCCCTCCCGCGCCACCAGTCTCCTCGTCGCAACAGACGAGCAAGCGGACGTTGCAGGGGAGATCGTCGACGTCCGTGAGATGGCCGAGCGCGGTGAGCGACGCCGCCACCCCGCTCCCGAGGTCGTCGTTCGAGCCCCGGCCGTAGAACCGGCCGTCCGAGCGCAGGGTGAGCGAATGGGGGGGGCTCTTCCAGCGGGAGAGCTGCTCGGCGGGGACCGGCACGACGTCGTAATGGGCGAGAATCAGCACGGTCCGAGGGGCACCGACGTTGAGATCGGCGATCACGTTCGGCCGGGAGAGCCCGTGCCACTCCCCCTGAACGTCCCCCGCAACGACGGGGTCGTAGACCCTCGTCGCGAGACCGGCCTCGCGGGCGAGGCGAACGATCGCCTCGGAGGCCCGCACGTAGTTCGGCTTCTCCCAGCGACCGATCCGGGGGTCCTCGAGATTGGTCGGCGCGAGCGCCACCAGTTGGGTCAGCAACCGCCGAGGCGCTTCCCCCCCCAGGAGCCCGGTCGCCCGCGTCCCGTCCGGGTTGTCCGAAGAGGAGCTCATCGCCGCTCCTAGCGGATCGCGAAGATCACGAGGAGCGAGCTCGTCAGCAAGAGGAGCAGCGTCGCGGGGAACATGTTCGTGAACATCGACAAGGTGTCGCCGAGGGAGGTCAAAAGCCGAGCGGTGTGCCCGGGTCCGAGGACACGGACCGCCGGCACTTCCGCCTCTCCGTAACGGGGCTCCACCGGCGCGAGCGCCGCGCGCGCCCGCGCCAAGACCTCGCGCGCATCGGCGAGGAGCGCCGCGCGCGCGTACCGCTCGCCGACCGGGTTCACGCCGCCGTCGACCTCGTGCACGACGTGGTTGTCGGTCGTCAGGACCTCGGCGTCGTCGACGACCTCCTCGAGCACCTTCACGATGGGATCGCGCAGGCCGACCACGAGGTTGTTCCCGTCGATGAGGAGGTAGCCGGTCGTCCGGCCCCCCGCGCGCACGACCAGGGCGCGCATCCCCTGCGGCCCGATGCCGTCGCGACCGATCGAGTAGCCCGCGCGCTCGGCGACCCCCACCTCGATCGGACCGGGGCGCGCGACGGCCCGCGCGGCGGCCGCCGCGGCGCGCACGTCGGTGAAGAGCTGTTCCGCGACGGGCGTCCCGTAGATGATGTCGCCCTCCCCTTCGATGTAGGAGTTGTGTGCGTCGATGAGCGCGATCGCCGGTCCGCCGTCCCGCCCGGCCTCGCGCACGATGCGGTCGGCGACGCTGTAGGCGATGTCATCGGTCGGCGCCGGCGCCTGCGTCACCGTCACGAGCACGACGTCGCCGATCACCTGGGCCCGCGCGAGGCTCCCGGGGTAGGGCCGAATGAGCGGCCCGGCCGTCGGCGAGCGGGGCCGCGGCAGGTCGGCGAACAAACGCCGCGCGGCCTCTCCGACCCGATCGACCTCGGTCCCGCTCGGGAGGTCGAGGTCGTGGTCGGACGGCGTGTGGGGGACGAGGACCGTACCGGCGGGGGCCCCGAGCTGTTCGGCGAACTTCCTCGGGAGGTCGCTCGCGCCGAGCGCGGCGAACGGGCCCGGGTGGACGGTCGGTAGCGCGACGGTCGCGACCGCCGTGTCGCCCCGATAGAACGCGAGGAGGCGTACCTTGAGGTCGGCCGGGACCGCGGTCCGAAGGAAGAACGCTTCGAGCTCGCGCGTCGCGAGCGGGTCCCGGTGCGCGACGTGATCGAGCAACGGTCGGATCATCGCGACCCCCGAGGCCCGGAACTCTCGGCGGATCGGCCGGTCGGCCGCGTGGAGCAGGGCCACGGCGCAGCTGAACGCGAGCAGGATGCACGCGGCGGCGGTGACGAGCACCCGCAGGGTCGGGGGGACGACGAGGTAGAGGGCGAAGAGGTAGAGCACGATCGGGGAGAGCGAGACCGCGAGCGTGCGGGCGTGGCTCGGCCGGGAGACCCCGTAGAGCGTCAGGTGCCGGAACCAGAACGCGGGACCGA
>JAKAVH010000115.1 GCA_021827545.1 Thermoplasmata archaeon | reverse complement strand
CCAGTCGGGAGAGCTCGCGGTGAACCGGGCCGCGAGCGCGTCCACCTGGGACGCGAGGTACGGCCGTTCGGGGACGACCTCCACGGTGACCGACGCGCCTCCCTTCTCGAGTTCCTCCTGCACGGCGCGCGCCGGATCCGACCGAGCGACGTGCGGGTCGATCGCGACGAGCGGTCGGTGGGCGCCGAGGCCGTTCAGCTGGTCGAGCGCCCCCGGTCCCCAGGCGATGGAGGGAGCGGTGAAGAATCCGGACATCGTCGGTCGGCTACGACGGTCGGCTCTCGGCGGCGCGACAGCCCGGGCACGACCCCGTGAGCGAGAACGCGACCCGGCCGACCGACCAGCCGCTCGGCCGACGAGCGGTGAGGTGGGCGAGAAGGTCGAGCTCGGAGGCGGAGAGCGGGACCGACGTGATGCGGCCGCACTGTCGACAGACGATGTGGCTGTGCGGCGGCTCGTCCAAGCGCGGGGGAGCGGACGATCGACCGGGTCGGGGGAGGGGCCGGGTCGGCCGCCGGTCGTTCCGGGCCGACCGGGACCGCCGACCCGCGACTCTCCGTTTCGGCGGCGACGGCGCCACGGGTTCCCCACGAAGGGGCCGTATTTAGGTCGGCGGGAGCGAGCGCCGACCGCCGCCGGCGGAGCTTCGGGCCGGTTCGCCCGCGTGCGACAGGGTATATGGGAGAGGGCTCGCCTAGTCGAGAGTCGCCCGCGAATCCCGAGGGAGCGCCGATGCACCGACGGTCGAGACGATCTTGGCCCCGCTCGTCGGCGATCCTTCTTCGTTCGTCAACGGGGCTCTTCTTGGCCGCCGCGCTCGTCGTCGTGGGATGCCCGCTCGCGGAGGAGGGACGGTCCGCCGCTTCGGCGCCGTCGGTCCCGCCCTCCTTCCACGGGCCGACGGCCGACGTGCAGGCGGTCGTCCAGCTGATCGGCGTCGGCCAAGACCCGGACGGCTTGGCCTACGCGTCGGGACCGAACCTCGTCTACGTGGCCAACCACGACTCCGCGAACCTGAGCGTCGTCAGTCCGGTCACGAACCGGGTCGTCGCCACGATCCCGATCGGACGGTTCCCGTTCGCGCTCGCGTATGCGACGACCACCCAGGCGGTGTACGTCTCGCACGATTACCTCTACAACGACAACGTGAGCGTCGTCGACCCGGCGACCGACCGGGTCGTCGCCAACGTCACGGTCGGCGCCTACCCGCTCGGACTCGCGTACGCCGACCTCGCGGACGAGGTCTACGTGGCGGACTGGGGGGTATCGAACGTCACCGCGATCGACGTGACGACGAACCAAGTCGCGGCCCAGATCCGCGTCGGCGCCTACCCGTTCGGGGTCGCCTACGCCGCCGGCTACGACCACATCTTCGTGACGAACTCCGGGTCGAACAACGTGAGCGTCCTCGACGCGATTTCCCACGCGGTCCTCGCGACGATTCCGGTCGGCGTTGCGCCCGAGGGAGTCACGTACGCGGTCGGGCCGAACGTCATTCTGGTCGCGAACGCGGGATCGGACAACGTCAGCGTGATCAGTCCTGCGACCAATTCGGTCGTCGCCTCGATCCCGGTCGGGAAGAACCCGGTCAGCATCGCCTACGCCCCCGGCCCGGGCCTCGCGTACGTCGCGAACGCCGGGAACGACACCGTAAGCGTCCTCAACCTGACCGAGAAGTCCGTGGTCGCGACCGTGAAGGTCCAGACCCGGCCGGTGGCGGTCGCCTACGCCGCCGACGCAAACTTGGTGTACGTGGCGAACGGCGGGACGAACTCCGTGAGCGTGATCTCTCCCACGGCCCAGCCGCCGCAATACCCGGTCACGTTCCAGGCGAGCGGCTTGCCGTTGGGGACGAACTGGTCGGTGACGCTGAACGGGACGACCGAGAGTTCGGTCGCCCCGTCCATCACCTTCGGCCTTCCGAACGGGACGTATCGTTTCGCGCTGGGAGCGGTCACGGGCTACGCTCCGTCGCCGGTGGGAGGGGAGGTGAACGTCACGGGAACGCCGGTCCACGTGACGATCGCGTTTGCCGTCGCGTATCCGCCGCGGGGGTTCCTCGGCCTGACGGTCACGTCCGCGCTCTACCTTGGGGGAGCCTTCGCCGCGGCTACCGCGGCGATCGCAGCCGCCGTCTACTGGTACCGACGCCGCCCCCGCGAAGGTATCGAGGCGTACTTTCAGTGAACCGGTCTATGATCGTCCCCGTCCTGCGGCATCGAATCCGCTCGGCCCGGTGGCGCGGCCGTCGCTCGAGGCTCGGGAAGCGCCCCGGAGCTCTTCGAGCGTGGCCGCGACAGCCGACTGGTCAGTAGCCGAGATCGCAGCGGCCCCGCAGCGGTTCCCCGTGCTCGATCCGCCGGCCCAGCCGGCGCACCTCGGAGAGGTACGTCTCCCGAGTGCGACGCACCCGCTCCTCCGCCGCCTGGACCTTCGCCGCTTGGTCGATCAGCTCGGGATCGCTCAGGAGTCGGTTCATCTCCTCGGTGAGTTCGGCGACCTTGGCCGCGGCCGGGTTTTCGACGAGCGCGAGCGTGCTGCCGCCCAGCTCTACCCGCCAGGCAGAACCGGCCGGCACCGTGGCGAGAGCGACCGACGGGCGCTCGAGGGAACGAGCGTGCGCGTTCAGCAGCTCCCAGAGCCGGCTCGCAATCGCCGCCGGGTTCGTCCCCCACGACGGCGAAGGGCCGTGGTCGGGCATCTCGGGCAGACCCGGATACAGCCGGCGGGTCACCTCCCGGACCTTCTGGAGGAGATGATCTCCCACCTCGCCCGCGATCAACCGGTCCCGCTCCTCCCATGGAAGGAACAGGGCGTCGAACGGAAGCGGCCGTCCGGTCAATCGCTCCCACTCCTGGGCGGCGCGGGCCATCTCGGCTTCGGCGAGTTTCACCTCACGGTACGCGGTGAGGTGCTGGTTCGCGTAGCGGGCGAGCTCGAAATCCGCCGGCGTCGAGGCAAGGAGGGCTTCTGGCCCTAGAAACAGGCGCGCGAGTTCGCTCGCGTGCGCCTGTCGCTGGGCGAGCGACGGTCGGGCCATACCCGTCTCGTTGAACCGACGCTGGTAGCGGAACGTCCGACCGATGATCGCCGCGAGCGCCCCTTCCCCCTCCCCCTTCAACGACATCTTGCTGCGAACGAACCCCTCGAACTCTTCCCGCTCCTCCTCGTCCGGCACGACCCCGTCGAGTCCGGCGAACCGGTTCTTCCGCAGCTCGATGAGGCGTCGCGCGAGCTGCTTCGGACTGTCGATCTGCCAGACCCGTGCCAAGTGCAACAAGATCTCCTGAACCCGCCTCAGACCGGGCGGATTCGGGCTCGATTCGCTCACTTCCGGCGACATTTGTCTTCGCGTCTCACGACAGGGTCCCCGAGAGAGAGGTGTCTCAGCGGAGACACCCGGACGATAGTTCAGTACACTATTACCTTGATGCGGTCGGACACCGCGGCTGGACAGGGCGCGGCCGCTCCGGGAACCCTAAACGGGTCCCGGTGGGGCCGACCAGTTCCCCCCGGATCGCAGGTCGGGCTCGCACCATGTGGTGTCCTATCGTTTAGCGCGTTATACTCTGTCAATGATTGCAGAGCTGGATACCCTGAGTCGGACCGTCGAAGCGGATTGCATCGAACGGTCCGCTGCCTCGGTTTCGGATCGAGGCTCTCTGGCGCGAAGCTGGTGCGCAAGGCTCCCAGAGCGCCGGGGGACGCGTACCGGCTACCAGAGGATCCCTGCCCTCATAGGGATCGTGCTCAGACAGCGAACGGATACCTCGCCGCCACTCGGCTTGACTAGGGGCGCCCGCCATGAGTCGACGACCGTTCCACCCGGCACTTCGCCTCGCGGTCTCGATCTTGGTGGTCCTCCTCATGGTGGCCCCGGTCGGCCTCATCTCCCCTTCGAGCCCTTCGAGTGCCTCGAGCTCGGGCGGCGCGTCCTCGAATCCGGCGCCGACGTTCACCGTGGTCTCTCACACGAATGGAAGTGTAGTCATTCAGTCCCATCCCAGCGCAGGTTCGGCCGCTCCCTCTCCCTCCCCTTCGTCGTCGGTCGGAGCAAACGGTTCGAGCCCAACGTTTCCTTCTTCACTGAGCGCGTCCGGTGCTACCGGATTCGGGGCGAGCGGTTCGAGCTATGGTCCTCACCCAAGGAAGTACACCGTGACGTTCACCGAAAGCGGGCTTCCCTCGGGGACTCGTTGGTGGGTGAACGTCACGGGACAGCCGTCCGCTAGTTCCACGACCACGACCATTTCGATGAGCCTCTCCGACGGAACGTACACCTACTCGGTGGCGACCGCGAACAAGATCTACCGGGCATCGGGAGGTTCGTTCACGGTGAACGGAGCGAACGTCAGGGTGTCCGTGCCGTTCACCCTAGTGACCTACACGGTGACGTTCACGGAGAGCGGGCTCCCGACCGGCACGGACTGGTGGGTCAACGTCACCGGGGGCTCTTCAACGGTTTCGACGGGAACCAGCCTTTCGTTCTCGGAGCCGAACGGGAGCTACACGTACCGCGTAGCGTCGGTCCCGGGGTACGCCGCGAGCCCGAGCTCCGGGTCGTTCACGGTGGCCGGCGCTCCGGTCACGGAGCCGAGCATCCAGTTTTCCCCCAGTTACGCGGTGACGTTCACGGAGTCCGGGCTCGCGGTCGGCACGAGCTGGTCGGTGACGCTCGGGGGGACTCCGGCCAGTTCGAACACGAGCACGATCACGTTCTCCGAACCGTCCGGTAGCTATTCCTACACGGTAGGGTCGATCGCCGGGCACCCCAGCTCGCCAACCACCGGCACGATCACGGTGGCGGGCGCGCCGGCGAATCAGCCCGTGGCGTTCGGGAGCAACACGCCAACGGCGACGATCTACTCGATGGTGAACAACAGCGCATCGGCGATCACGAACTATTCGACCCCGGAGGCCGAGGAATTTTGGGTCGGGTCGCAGACGACGCCGATCAATTTTGTCGTTCTGTGGCTGGGCACGAACGGGACGTCGACCGGTACCGCCTACGTGAGCATCGGAACGACCCTCTGGGGCCATCAGGTGCTGGCGAACACCAGTTTGTCGGTCAGCTCCTCGAAGGTCTGGTACAAGCTATCGTTCCCCGCGGTGACGTTGAACGGGAACACCCACTACTACCTCAATGTCTACGGACCGACGGTTCAATGGGCCTTCACGACGACCGCCGCATGCGGTGGGTCGCCAGCGCCGACCGGGTTCAACTACCTGTCGGACAATTACTACAGCGGCGGCAGGTTCCAGTCCGACAATTGTTATCCGCAGGTGTACTCGGTCGGCTTTGCCTCCCCGGCGCTCTATCCGGTGACGTTCGCCGAGTCGGGCCTTCCCGGCGGAAACCGTTGGACGGTGACGCTGGGCGGAACGCCTCTTTCCTCGACCACCCCAACAATCGCGTTTTCGGAACCCAACCAAACGTACGCGTTCACCGTCTCTCCGCAAACGGGCTACCTGATTACTCCCTCCACCGGCTCGGCTTCGGTCACGGGCGCCGCGATCACGGTTCCAATTACCTTTGCCAAACTCTACGCAGTTACGTTCACAGAGAGCGGGCTGCCGACGGGGACGAAGTGGTATGTGAACGTCACTGGGCAGCCCTCGGCGAGTTCGACGACGGCCACGATCGTAGTGGATCTTCAGAACGGGAGTTACACGTACTCGGTCGCGACCGTCTTGAAGACATACCAGGCAGCGGGCGGGTCGTTCA
>JAKAVH010000130.1 GCA_021827545.1 Thermoplasmata archaeon | reverse complement strand
GCTGGTGGCGAGCCGTCGGTTGCACAACCTAGTGCGCGCCCGGCAGCCCCCGGAGCTTCGCCCTCGGTATCCCCCGATCCGCTGGGGGAAGGCGTTCCGGCGCACGGCGCGAGAGATCCTCGCCCTTCTGTTGAGCCATCTGGGGTTGGGGGCCCGGGTCGATCAACGGCGGTACACTCGTCTGGTCAGCGTCCAGCTCACACGACTGGCGCTGGACCCTCACGTCACTCGCCATCGGCCGAGGGACGAATGGTCGACTTGAGAGACGAGCTTAAACTAGGCCGGATGAAGGTCCTCCGGGCTTCGGCGGGGAGGAGGGCGTTCCTCGAAGGGGTGAGTCACCGGCCGGCCCGGGCCCTACTTGACGAAGCGACTTCGGGCCTCGCCGACCGGGCGGCCCCTCGTCGAAGCGGCAAGGGGGTCTCGGTCGGCCCCGGGTTGCTGGGTGGTGGCGCTAGCAGTGGAAGACCTGTCGATAGAGGACGGAGCCCGAGACGGCGTTGATGCTTACATCCAAGATGGGCCCGGTCGAGACGCTACAGCTTTCCCACGCCATCGTCCAGTAGTAAGCGACCGTGCCGCCCATATTGGCGCTGGCGACGACCATCACCGCGGTGGTCGGGGGATGGGCGGTCAGGAACTGCGTGACGTTTCCGTTGCTGTTCGCCAAATTGACCGCTTGCACGGAGGTGAGAAGGCTCACCGCATTCAGGGAGTACCCCGAGCCCAGGATGATGCACTTCGAACCGGTCATTGTTCCAAGAATGCTCGCGGTACCGTTCACCACGGCGACGAACGCCGCCAGATCGGACGTGGTGGTGGCGTTGTATTCCACGTACCAGAACGGCGAGGTTCCGGTGAGGAAATTACCGGTATACTTCGGGATGAAGACGGTGGGAACCCCAGCATAGGTACAGTTCGAGGTGCTATTCAGCGGAAGTCGCAATCCACTGGTGGCTTGCCAGCCCAACTCCAGGCTCGGTACCCAGTTCTGCGATTGATAGCCGCTGATGGCTGCGGTCGCTGACGAAAGTGCCTGCGCCGAATCGACCGACGATGACGGGGGAGCGCTCGAGAAGGTGATGGCCTGGGTCACGCTCGCCCCCGAGACGATTACGTTCCCGCTCGCAGGAGTCGCGGTGTAGCCGCTCGCGAGCACCGAGAACGGGTACGTTCCGTTCGACTCGGTGAATCCGATCTGAGTCGCGGTCGAGCTCCGGGGAACGCTGTTCAAGGTCACGCTCCAAGCGGTTCCGCTCGGCAATCCCGTCTCGGTAAACGTTACCGTGTACTGGCCGGGGGCCAAGGGAGTAAAGACGACCGTCTGGTTGACCGGAGCGCCCGAGACGACCACGGTACCCGACGAAGGGGTCGCCGTGTAGCCCGACACCGGGGCCACCGAAAATGGGTAGCTCCCGTTCGAGACAGAGAACTGAATCGTAGTCATCGTCGAACTTTGTGTGCTCGTCCCGGACGTCACAGACCAAGTCGTGCCGGCGGGGAGCCCGCTCTCCGTGAACGTGACCGTGTACGTCTTCCCTCCCCCGCCGCCCCCTCCACTTCCGCCCCCGAGGTGGAAGCCGGGGATCACGCCCGCGAATCCGAGACCGAGGACGACCACGACCACGACGACTACGGCGCCGATGCCAGCGTACAATCCCGTATGTTTCGGTTTGGGCGTCGGTGGCGAGTATCCCGGAGGTGGGGAGCCCGGATAAACGGGAGGCGGATAATTCGGGGACCAAGTCGGAGGGGCGCCGCTTGTCGGGGGATACTCCGGCGGGGACGGGGGCGCGGAAGGGTACGGAGTCGCCGGGGGTTGTCCCGCCATTCGGCGACGGTAGCGACCTCCCAGATGATAAACCCACCTATGGTCGGCCGCCGGTCTTTAGCGGAAAGTTACTCGGCATTTCGTCGGTGTGCAGTCACGGCTCCCCCCCGCACCGCCGAGCGAGCGGCTTCAGCTCCTCGCCCATCTGATCCTCGCCGCGTGGCCGTAAGGGGTGGACCAGGTTCGCTCCCATTTCCAATACCGGCACGTCCTCCCTCGACCCGATTCCGCCCGATGGTCCGGTTAGAGCCTCTTGTCAGAAGCCCACGCCCAGACTCGCGAGTGTAATCGACCCGGAGACGGGACCAAAGTACGGATGAGCGCAACGGTGGGTGGCCGCACGCGTAGAGAGAAGGGTTCGCGCAAATCCACGACTCGCTTCTCCGGGGCCTTGGGAGGGTGGCGTGAAGTGACGCGTGTTGCCTTCGGCCTCTCTCCGGTCTCGCGGAGCAGCTTTTGCCGGATCGAAATTCGGATTCCCTCCCGAGGCACTCCGCTGCTCGCTCCTGGGCTCGCCGTCGGTCGATCGTTTCGCTTACTCGACGAAGGTATCGCTCTCGTTCACCACGGGGACGGAAATGACGTCTGGTGGATTCGCCGTCCTGGGTCGGGTCGCCGCATATCCCGATAGGGGCGCCGACTATCGCGATGTCGTTCACGGCATCATTTGCTTACGCCGAGTAAGCGGCGAAAGGAGTTCGACTGCCGGCCAATTCGAATGGCTGGGGGCTCAGCGTGGCGATCAGGGGGACGGGGCCAGCGGAAGTCGATGTGACAGTCGCTCACCTCCGCTTCGGATGCGGCCGGGGCGAACGACGTGTCCGGGCTCTTACAATCTTGCGGTCCGGGATTATCGTTCTAAGGGGGCTTCCCGAAATGGATCTATGGATCTCGCGGCGGATGCGTCAACTAACTCTTCCAGGGGACTGACGACCGGTGGATCGGCGGACAGCACAAAAGAGATTTCAAACTCTAGCCGAATCACCAGGCGTGGACAATATAGGGCCGATCCCGAAGCTCGGAGAGTCAGGGGAACGCACGATCGCCGGGTCCGCAGATAGGGGCGGGAAGAATGCTAAGCTCCGCCGGACGGGTCGCTTTCCCTTCCGGACCGGCTGCCGTACGGTCTCGGCCGGGGCAGTGTTCGCCATCGTTGTCGTGTTGTCCCTCGTCGGGGTGGTCTCCGTCCCTTCGGCGAGCCATGTCGCTTCCTCTCTTTCCACCGGGGCGAGCCGCTCCCTCCCGGGCCCCAGCGTCCGGCGCCCCCACCTCGCTGTTTCGTCTTTCCAGCAGAGAGCGGCTTCCGGCGGAGCGACGACCACGATTACGTTCAATGAGACCGGGTTGAGGGCCGGGACGTTTTGGTCGGTGTGGGTCAACTCGACGGCCTTCTTCGGCAACAAGTACGAGAATGGATCCGTCCTCCCGTACCTCCAGTTCTTCGTGCCCAACGGGAACTATACGTACGCGGTTGATCCGCTCGCCGGATACTACGTCACCTCCGGCGGCAGTGGGACGTTGAACGTGACCGGGGCGCCGATATCGCCGATCTTGGTCACGTTCGTTTCGGCTCCGTATACCGTGACGTTCCAGGAGTCGGGACTTCCGAACGGGGCGCCCTGGTGGGTGAAACTCGCGGGGAAGTACAACCTCACCTCGACCAATTCGAATCTCAGTTTCCCACGTACTAACGGCACCTACGGGTTCCAGGACGGCACCCTGATTTCGGGGTATGTCTCCTTGACCCCGCGCGGAGCGGTGAACGTCCAAGGAAAGAATGTGGTCGTTCCCCTTACCTTTGCGCCGGCGTATCCGCTCCAGTTCACGGAATCCGGTCTTCCAGCGGGAACCCGCTGGAGCGTGAGCGTTCCGCGGCTGTACGTTGCGAACTCGACAGGCTCGACGATATCGTACTTGGCCCCGAACGGAAGTTACTCCTTTTCGGTGCCTCCGGTGAGCGGCTACGTCCCGCAACCTTCCTCGGGTTCGCTCGTTGTCCGCGGCTCCGCGGTCAGCCAATCGATCACTTTCACATCGGCGCCCGGGGGAGAGTTCGCGGTATCGTTCGTAGAGCGGGGGCTCCCGTCGGGCACGAACTGGTCGGTTACCTTCCACGGGACCTCTCAGAGTGCGTCCGCGCCCGGGACGATCACGTTCTATGCGGCGAACGGAACGTACCCGTTCATCGTCGGCAACCAAGCCGGTTACCTCATCATTCCCGCTTCGGGAACCGTCACGGTCCAGGGCGCCGCCGTGACCCAAACCGTGACGTTCGCCCTGATTCCTCCCGGCGCGTACCCGGTGACATTCACCGAGACCGGGTTGCCGAGCGGGACCAATTGGTCCGTGAGCGTGCTGGGCTTTCCGCTCTATTCGATCACGAACACGATCGTCACCGCGCTTCCGAATGGGACGTACCAGGTGACCTATCAGACCCAGGCGGCCTACACCCCCTCGCCCTCGTCGGTCTCGGTGACGGTGTCGGGCCGGGCGGTCTTCGAAAACGTGACGTTCAGTCCGACGACTCCTCCATCGCCTTCGACCCCCGGATTCCTCGGACTTCCGGGAGCCTTGGGATACTACCTGCTGACGGGCATCGCGGTCGTGATCGTGGCTGGGGTCGGAGTTGCCCTCTGGACCCGGTCCCGGGTGCGCCGGCCACCGAATCCCCCATCCTAGGACGGGACCCCATTCCTGGGCCCGCTCGACCCGCGCATCTCCCGCGGCGGCGGGGAAAGGAATTCCGTGAGAGCCGAACCTTCGATGCCGGCCGTCCGGATTGGTGGCCCGTCTGCTGATATCAAGACCGTTCGCAGGCTTCTGGGGCGGGCTGACCCTCGAGGTTGCTGGACCGACCATTCTCTTGCCCGGTCGCTCTCGCAGTTCCGGTCCGCACGGAAGACCTCGACCCCGTCTCGACGATTCTCGGATGGCATTCCCTCCGCCGGGAAGCTCACTCAGCGGCTCCGCGAGGTGCTGCGTCCGCGGATCGATCGAAGGGCGCGACGACCCGAGGCCTCCGCACTGGGATGGAAGATTGTCGCCAACGTAGCAAACGACGGCGTCTTCGTCAAGTCCCATGCCCAGAGAGGAACGATCGAGTTCGAAGTTCTCTTCTCGGGCTCGATGCCACGGGATCGTTTGAGTAGCCGGATCGGTTTCGGACAGGGCCAGAGTCGAGGGGACGGGATCGATGACCTGTCCGCTACTTGAGGTGATGATCGCGCTCGGATACCCTCTTCACCGGCCCTCCCGACCGAGACGCCTCGGACCCAGGGGGAGCGGTCTACCAGGAAACCGATCCGGCCTTCGGCACTTTGTCCGGATCCTCGCCCGGATCGCGCGGACGTTCGACCCGTTCAATTCGGCCTCGTTCCCGTTCGATTCCGGAGGCATGACAATCATCGCCCCGAGCTCGCGCGAGCAATCGAGCATGGTCTCCCGATTCGGACTATCCTCTGGGCCATCCTCACTCTTCGAGTGACGCACGCCCGGCTGCGTTCGCGTGCTCAAGGGTAGCGATCACGTTCTCAAGATTTCTCAGGAACCCGCCGATCGCGAAAGATTGAGGCTCGCCTTGGTCGCCAGTTGACGGAACCGGTGGACGACTGCTCGAGAGCCGCGCGGTGCCTCTCGATGGACCCCCTGTTCGATGAACGTCGGAAGGCTCCTACTCATCGCCTTCCGCACCGTGGCGCCCTTCGAAGGTGGGGGGGTAGTACCAATTCGGTCCGAATTGCACACCCCCCATCCAACCCGAGCGCTATATTTCGGAGGCAAGAGACTGCCCCTACCTTCGGCCCTTTAAACATCCTCACCTCCCGCGGATCGACGAATCCAAGCGGCTCGGGAGGCGGAAAATGGGACCTGACCCGGACAGATCTTTGATTTTCACGAGAGAGAACGTGGTACACTGTACGCGATCTTGAGGGCCCTCGGCCTAATGCGGGATGAGGTCCCCGA
>JAKAVH010000275.1 GCA_021827545.1 Thermoplasmata archaeon | reverse complement strand
TCTGAACGGATCATACAACTGGTTCATCCAATAATATACTCGCAACATCGAGCCTGTTTTCGGGCCTGTTTTCTGACGTGAAACGCAGTGGTCCGGAGCTGATACCCCCCTACCTTCTCCACGGTTTATTTACCAGGCTGACCACATAGTACACGATGCAGCACCAGGGTCGGAACAAGCCTCGCTCGGCAGGTGGTCGATACTATCGTGCCCACCCACTGGCCGAATACGAACGCAAGCGTTCGGAGCGGGCCCGCCTCGCCTCGGCCGTCTACGGGTTCATCCAGATCCACCCCGAGTACGCAGGAAGGTGGCATCCCATCTACAATCCGGTTCGGCACAGTTATCGGCTCACTGCGAAGGAAGAGGCCGACTGGCGACGCTTCCTCCGAGAACACAACTGGAACGTCCCCGAGAAAGGACGGGCGAATCGCATCCGTGGTTCTCAGCCCCGGGGGCGGATTCCTCGCCCGTTGACCGCTCAGCAAGAGGCGGCAAGGGAGAGGTTCCGCTCCGAGGGCCTAGGACGCGCTCCGGAATCCTACAGGGGGATCTACAACGCATGACCGCGGCAAACGCTGAACAACGCCGAGCATACCACCGAGAGTACGACCGCACCCACCGACCCAACCGTGGGGAGACCCACACGACCAGGGCCGGTTTTGCGATGGCACGAAATCGCTTTGTGGCCATCGACGGGGAGGGATTCGATGATTCGGGGAGGCACCTCTACGTCTACCTGGCGGCGTCAGATGGGGGCCATTTCGAGAGCGTCTACAACCCGAACGGCCTCAGTCCGCGGGAGTGCTGGGAGTTCCTCCTGTCCCTTCCGAGGATATTCGGCCCCGCAATCTACGTGAGCTATTCCTTCGGGTACGAAAGTGAGTACTGGATACCGACGAACCGGGACCGCGTGAAGATCCTAGACGAAACAGGACGCTGCCTATACGGCCCGTACCGTATCCGACTCTGGCCCAGGAAGCGGTTCGAAATCACCCGGGTCCTGACCGTCGACGGGAAGCCAGTCAAAGGTCCTCGGGTTAGGATAGACGACGTGTTCTCCTACTTCGCCTGCTCGTTCGAAAAAGCGGTCGAGGAGTGGCTCCCGAACATCACACCGCTGCAGAGGTCAGTCCTCCACGAAGGGAAAGCACTACGGGGCGCTTTCACCCGAGCCGCGTTCGAGGACGGATCTGTCCAACTCTACAATCGAGTCGAGCTGCAACTGCTCGTACTCCTCGCCAGGGCGCTCAAGTCGGCTCGCGAGGACGCCGGCCTTCAGTCATCAGACTTCTACTCGCCTGCGAATCTCGCGGTCGCCCTGTTCAAGAAGTATCACGTCACAATCATGCCGGCACCGCCACAAGTCGAGAAGGCGGCATACGCGGCATTCTTCGGCGGACGGATTGAGTGTGCGGCGTTCGGGTCCTACTTTGGCCCCGTTTACGAGTACGACATCAATCGGGCCTACCCCTATGCGATGTCGCTTCTACCCGATCTTTCGGAAGGGACCTGGGAACGCTCGTTCCGCTTCAGAACTAGGTCACGGTGGTCCCTCTACCGAGTCAGCTGGGACTTCCCTGAGGGATGGCGGTTCTACCCGTTCCCGTGGAGGGCTGAGAACGGAGCTGTGTTCTACCCACCCCGAGGAACCGGCTGGGTCTGGGCTCCCGAGATTCAACCTTGGATGCTCAAGTTCCTGAGGTTCTCAGATGGCTGGCATTTCATCGCTTCAAAGAACAACATCCCTCCGTTCGGCTGGCAAGCTGACGTGTATCGGCAGACCCTCGACCTGAAGCGGCGGGGTCTCACGGGTCCGGCGCACTCGTTGAAGGTGGGACAGAATTCGGCCTATGGCAAGCTAGCGCAGCAGACCTCCATGCGCATTGGGGAGGTCGATGGCCACATGGGTCGAGTCCGGCCGACGTTTCACCATCCGTGCTATGCCGGGCTGATCACCTCGATGACCAGGGCGCGACTATGGGAGATGTTGGATGACTTCAACTCGGGTGATGAGACCGAGATCATCTCGTTCTGCACCGATGCCGTCTACTCGACTTCCCCTCTGTGCCTCTTGGATTCAGCAGATGATGGACACACTCTTGGCAAAGTTGAACCTGTATCGGACGAGTTCGGGGCCCTGAAGTGCGAGACTTTCGACGCAATGCAGTCGCTCCAATCGGGAGTCTATCGTCTACAGAAGGACGGGGAGTGGATTACCCGAGCGAGGGGGTTCGCGAACCGCAACGTGCCGTGGGATCTAGTCAACGAGGGCTGGATGAATGGTGCTCAAACCGTTACTCATGTGCTGAAGCGATTCATAGGTCACCGATGGGCCTCCCATCAGTCACGGTATCATGCGAGGACTTGGGCAAGTGTTCCAAAGGAAATCCGTCTCGGAGCGGTCGGCAAGCGATATCTCGCCCCCAAGCCGAAGTTCACTGCAATGGACAATCCATCTCGGCGACTTTACTGGACCTTGCCCGAGCGTGACATCGGCTACGATGAAGTGAGTGCACCCAACCTGCCGAATTTCGGTCGGCGCCCTATGGTCGCTCAGGAAGAGACGGCTGAGGACCTGGGAGATTGGAGAGCGGAGGCAGGGCCATACGAAGGGTGAGGCGCCTAAGCCACTCGCCCATTTCGCGCTCGGGAAACGCCTTCGCGAAGCGTCGGGCGAGAGCTTGAGTGAATCCTTGGCGCAGCCGGACGGTCCCGCCAAACATCACGAAGTAATCTGCGCGCCTCGGCCTCTCGGCAAGCGCGACTCGGGCGGCGGTCTCACGGTAGGGTTCCATCACATCGTAGACGAACGCAGATTTCCCGTCCGATGGACCTCGGGGCACATGGAGGAAGCCGATTGATGGCTCGAGGCCCAAACGATGTATCATGCGGCGCGTGACGCTCTCGAGGAGGCCGAAGCTGTAGTTGATGGCCGCGTTCGTGGGGTCGCGAGCCTTAGGGTAATCCCTCACAATACCAAGGTCGGACCAGTATCGAGCCGCAATCTCGGCCTCCCACATCCGCAGCCGGTTGAGGTCACGCAGGTCTTGTGGGACCTCTCGACCGACTTTCGCCCGCAGTATCTCGCGCGCCATCTCGACACGTTTCTGGGGGTTCGAGTAGGCTTTCAGCTGGGCGATACGATCTCGTCCGTTGATTGGGTGGTCGGGAAGGGCCGTGAGTACCGGCCGCCCGTCAAAGTTCAGGAGAGTCAGCACTACGCCCCTATCGGCAAGCCAGCGGAGAGCGGGAAACGTGACAAAGCCGCCCATAGGATCGCAGACCACCGTATCGTAAGGGAACGCTCCCGGAGCCCATTCCTGCTCGACCTTCTGGCCTTGCAGCCTCAGAACGAGCTTCCCGTTCCGCACCTTCAAACATGACGAGTATTCGGCGATCACAAGGGGTCTCATGGAGCACCAAGAGCCCCCTCCCCTTACCGCCGGATGTATCTTGCTGGGTTTGGAGACGCCATGCCCCCTATTGTTAAACGTCAGGTGAGCAACGTCTAAATATGTGTTAAATTTATGTAAAACACGTGCGGACCGCTCGAGCCAACGCTCCCGCGACCCACTTTCTCGGCGTGCGCCTCACGTCCGAGGAGGCGTCGCTCCTCGATCGGTTCCAGACGCACCGCAATCTCGCGAACCGGTCCGAAGCGATCCGCGAGCTCGTGCGGAAGGGGGCCGAAGAGACGGCTCCTCCGGGCGTTGAGCTACCCGCGACCCTGCGGGCCGAGCTCGAGGAAATGGTCGAGGACGGATACGCCCGCGACGTCGAGAGCGCCGTGGCGCTCGCGCTGACGCTGGGCATCCGGGAGCTCGCGATCACCCACGCGGAACACGTGCCGGCACTGCGCGATCGTGCGCGGTCGGCGCACGAACGACGCGAGGGCCGACGTCGGGCGGCACGGGAGGGTCGGGGGCTCCTCCGGCGCTAGCTTCCGGGACTGGGGAAGGGTTGCAACATGGAACCGATGGGGATTGCGTGGAGCGAACGGAGCGGGTTCATCTGCCGACTGTGCCGACAGGACGCCAAGCATAATGAGGTGCTGCACATCTCGTTTTGTCCCGTCCATGGCCTGAGTTCTCCGTTGGACCAGTTGCAGTGGCGGCCGGAGGCGAGAACATCCCGCGTCTCTACACCCGCACGGGCGATCGGGGAACGACCGGTCTCGCCGGTGGTCCGCGCGTAGACAAGGACTCCTCCCGCATCCGCGCCTACGGGACGCTCGACGAGCTCGGGGCCCACCTCGGGCTCGCGATCGCCGATCTCCCCGAAGGGCTCTCCGAGTTCCGTGCGGTCTTGCGAAGGCTCGAGCACGAGCTCTACATCGGCCAGGCCGAGCTTGCCCGGGGGCCGTCGGCCGCCGTTCCCACGCACCGTATCGAGGAGCGCCACGTACATCGGCTCGAAGCGGACATCGATCGCTTCGACGCGGCCCACCCCGACCTCCATTCGTTTGTGCTCCCCGGAGGGTCACGAACGGCGGCCGAGCTCCACGTCTGCCGGACGGTCGCCCGCCGTGCGGAACGCGAGCTCTGGAGCCTCAACCGCTCGGAACCGGTCCGCCCCGAACTGCTGGCGTGGACGAACCGACTGAGCGATCTCTTCTTTGCCCTCGCGCTGGCCGCGAACGCGAAACAGGGCGTCTCCGAGATCCCCCCCGACTATTCCGTGTAGAGCAAGGTCCGTTCGGAGGCCGTGTGGAGGTCGGGGTCGTCGGAAAGCCGAACGTCGGAAAGTCGACGTTCTTCAACGCGCTGACATTGCTGGATGTCCCGATGGCCCCGTACCCGTTCACGACGATCACGCCGAACCGGGGGGTCGGGGCCGTCCGAGCCCCGTGCCCGCATGTCGAGAAGGCGACCGCGTGCACTCCGGGGAACGCGAAGTGCGTGAACGGAACGCGCTGGGTCCCGGTGAACCTGGTGGACGTGCCGGGGCTTGTTCCGGGCGCCAGTTCGGGGAAGGGCCTCGGGCACAAATTTCTCGACGACCTCCGGGCGGCGGACGGGTTCGTGCAGGTCGTCGACCTTTCCGGGGCGACCGACGCCGAGGGCCGTATCGACGCTCCGGGCCGCCACGATCCGGCCGACGAGGTTCGCTGGCTCGAAGACGAATTGGTCGCGTGGGTCGCCGAGATCCTCGGCCGCGACTTCGCCCGCCACGCCCGCGGAACGGAGATCGAAGGACGAAAGGTCGAGGAGTTCCTCGCCGAACGACTTACGGGACTGTCGATCTCTCCCTCCGCGATCGCGGCCGCGCTGCGGCACCTGCCCGCCGACCGCGCCCACCCCGCGCACTGGTCCGAGGCGGACCGAAAGCGGATTGCGCTCGAGCTCCTGCGAACGTCGAAGCCCCGGCTCGTCGCGGCGAACAAGTCCGATCGCGCGCTTCCCGAGGCCGCGAAGTCCCTCGCCGCCGCGATCGACCCGATCCCCGTGGTGCCGACCGCGTCCGACGCGGAGCTCCTCCTACGACGGGCGGCGCGGGCCGGTCTCATAGGGTACCGGCCGGGGGACCCGACCTTCGAGGTCGGCGACCCGGAACGCCTGTCGAGCGCGCAAGCCAAAGCGCTCGACGAAGTGCGCGCGGTCCTCGCGCGATGGGGGTCGACCGGTGTCCAGCCCGCGCTCGAACGCATGGTCTTCGAACGTCTCGGACGGATCGTGGTCTACCCGGTCGAAGACGAGACCCACTGGACCGACGGGAAGGGCCGCGTGCTCCCCGATGCGCTCCTCGTTCCCGCCCAGACGACGGCCCGTGCCGTCGCCTACCGGGTCCACTC
>JAKAVH010000029.1 GCA_021827545.1 Thermoplasmata archaeon | reverse complement strand
GACGCACTGGGGTCGGGGACTGCCGCGGCATCCCATAGAGGTCGCCGTGAGCAGATGAAGCTCATCGATTCCACGAGAAGCGATCGGCCGGTCACCGTCAGGCCGCCCTTATCTTATGACCGGTGGATCCGGTTCCATCAGTTGACGCAAGTGATCTTCCAGCGCACTCACGAGCTCTCGCTCCGCACGCTCAACAGTTGTCGCGTGTATGAGTATCTAGGGGAACCCCTCCACGATCCCGAGGAAGGATAAGGAATCCGTGTCGCGCTCACGCTCGCCCAGGATGCGCAGGCGGAACTCGAACACGGATCCCTCGCGTCGAACAGGTTTGGCCCCTGTCTTCAGCATCTCCGACCGGGGCCGTCCGCGACCCACGACCTCACCGAACGACTCGCCCGCGGCCCTGTAGCGCAGCTTCGCGTGCAGGGCGCGGAGCGCTAGGACCTTCTCCTCCAGATCCTCGAGGATCGCCTCGTTCACGCGGGCGCGGAGCTCTGTCGCGCTCTCGCCGCTCCGCGCGTAGTCCGCGAAGCCGCGCCGAGCCGACTCGAACGAGCCTGCGTTGAACACGAGCTGCCCGCTCGCCCAAGGTCGTCCAGCCTCGGGACTCGCGGTCGCCTCCTCGTCTTCGTGGGTGACCTCAGGGGTCGCGGTCGTGGGGGCGGACTCGCGGGGGAGCTCGCTCGCAGGGCGGAAGTCGGGGATCGCGAGGGCGTCCAGGGCGGATAGCGACTTGGCGTGGTAGACACCGAAGTCGGGACCGTGCTCGCGGAGGCAGGCGGGCGATTCGGACGAAGAGGCCGAGGAGCAGACGTTTGAGTCGTGGCCCCCGGTTTCCTCTGGGGGCCAGCTTGTGATTGACTGACCAGTTTCAGGTAGTATTCGAACTAGTAGCTGAATGCGGTTGTCGGGATTCGAACCCGAGTAGGTAGCTTGGGAAGCTACCGTCCTAACCACTAGACCACAACCGCGTGCCGGACCCGGAGGGTCGACGGTTCTTACGCTTTGTCGGCCCGGCTCCGGTCGACCACGGAGACGATCGGAGATCCCGATCCCGACCGCTCGGAGGCCGGCGCTCCCCGCCGGACCCGTGACCCGGCCCCCCGCACGGAGGGCGCTCGAGCGTCCTTGGAGAAGAAGGAGAGCGGAAGGGGTTGGAGGGACTCCGTTCTGCGTTCGCGGACAGGGCTCCTGCCGAGCGACAGATCACTCCGCCACCGGGGCGCTGGTCGCGGACGCGGGCCGGCCCGAGACCTCCGCCTGACGGGAGATATCCTCGAGCGCGCGCCGCTTCGTCTCGGGTACGAGCACCAAGGTGACGAGCACGCCCAGGAGTGCCACGAGGGCGAGGAACAGCATCATGCCCCCCGCGCCCCACATCACGAGCAACGCCCCGAAGAACAGGGTGCTGATCGACGCCCCGATCTTCCCGGAACCGGCGGCGAAGCCTTGGCCGGTCGCCCGGAACTGGGTGGGGAAGACCTCGGTCGGCACGATGAACGTCGTCGTGTTCGGACCGATGTTGCCGAAGAGGAACGTGAGTCCGTAGATCGCGACGAACGGCGCTCCCAGGCCGATCAGCGAACTGTCCAAGCCCAGGACCGCGAACGCGAGGGCCATGACCGCGAACCCCACGGTCTGCAACGTCCGGCGCCCGACGCTGTCGATCAGAGCGACCGCGATCCAGTACCCCGGGATCGTGAACGCGAGCGTGATCAGGGCGGAGTACTCCTCCGCGACCATCAGGTGTTGGACGTGGTTCAGCGACGGGGAAACCACCAGGCTCATCGAGTTGAGGAGCGTGGGCGTGTAGATGCTGGTCCCGTAGAACGAGATGTCGAAGACGAACCAGCTGATCGCCGTCCCCATGATCAGGGGCCAGTAGCGGGTCAGGAACTGCCCGTAGGTTCCCCGGCTTGCCGCGGTGGTCGTCGCGGTGGCGACCGGGCCGTTGCCGGTCACCTTCTGGACCGTGCGCGCGGTCTCGGCCGCCTTCCCCTGCACATGGAGCGTGTACCGCGGCGTCTCGGGGAGACGGCGGCGCCAGAAGTAGACGATCGCCGCCGGAACCGCCCCAGCGCCCAGCAGCACCCTCCAGATCAGGTCGAGCGAATGCGGGAGGGCCACAAGCAGCCCGATCCCGAGGACGACCCCGGTAAGGAGGCCGAAGCCCTGCATCGCGAAGACGGTGCCGACCAGGCGGCCCCGGCTCTTCACGTTCGAGTATTCGCTCATGATGGTCGAACTCATCGGGTAGTCGCCCCCGATCCCGATGCCCAGGATGAAGCGGAAGAGGATCAGCGCCGCGAAGCTCCAGGCGAGCGCGGACATGACCGCGCCGAAGACCAGAATGAGCATCTCGACCCCGTAGATCGTCTTGCGGCCGACAAGGTCGCCGAGGCGTCCGAAGATGAAGGGCCCGATCGCGGCACCGAAGATCGCGGACGCGCCGAGGAGACCCAGTCCCGTAATCGGCGCTACCCTGCCGAAGAACGGGAGGTTGAGCAGCGTGCCAGGGATCCCGAACGGCTGGAAGAAGCCGAACATCGCCACGATGACACCGATGACGAAGAGGTCGTAGGCATCCGTGAAGAAGCCCATCCCCGAGATCAGGATCGTCTTGACGTGGAACCGGTTGACCCGGGCGTCGTCCAGGGGCTTCAGGATCGCCGCGTCCGCCGCACTCGATGCCGACATTCCTTGCACCGGTAGACGCGAATTCTGCACGGGCTATAAAGTGTCTATATTTACGCTATATACCTATATGTTGTCGAACACACTCTATCGTAATCTCCACAATTCCTGCGCATGCACGCGGGCCGCCCGCCGCGCCGGTGCTCCACCCCAGCACCGGGACCGTAGGCGACCCGAGCAGGATCCACCCGCGGGCCGGACTCCGTCAGCGGTACCCCGGTCCTTCCGCCCAAGGGGCGTGGCGTTCCCCCGATTCGGGGGTCCGGGCGCGAGAGGACCCGCCGGTGGGGACGAACCGGCCCGCGCGGGGACGTCGACGGGCGGGAGCCATGGCATTACAAGTGAAGGGCCACCGAATTCCTCGGGATCACTGGCGCGGCCGCGAGGAGCTCCTCGTTGGAAACGATGCGCTCGGCCCCGGTGCTCGCAAAACCGGAGCGCTGCAGTATCTTCCGCGCCTTCGCCAGATCGTTCGCCGACAGCGCTACGAGGGGTTGATTTCCTTCGCGAGCGACCAGGATCGCGACGCTCTGGATGTTGACGCGGCCGCGTTCGAGGGCATCCAGGACCCGAAGAAAGCTCCCCGACCGGTCCTCGAGCCGGACCGCGAGCATCTCGCGGACCTCGACCTCGTGCCCCGCGGCGGTGAGGAGCGACATCGCGCGGTCGGGGTCGTTCACGATCAGACGCACCCGGCCTCGGCCCGCCGTGGAATCGACACTGAGCCCGGCAACGTTGATCCGCTCCTTGGCGAGGATCCGCGCCACGCGGGCTAGGGTCCCCGGCCGGTTGGGAAGCGTCATCAGGATCTCCCGCAGCGACATGGACAGGGGCTGAACCGGGCCCGCCCCTAAAGGTTCGTGCCCCGGAGGTTTGGACGTTGGAGTTCTGCCCGCGCACATTTTTATACCGGAATCAGACCTAATTCTCGCTGCGGGAGGTCCAGACCTCGCGCCGGTCCGTCTAATGGGGGGAAGGAACAACTCGAATGCGCGGCGTCGCTATCGCCGGGCCCGACGTCTGCGCGGGGACCGTCGCGCGGTGGTCGCGGTGGTCGGCACCCTCCTTGCGCTGCTCGTCTTCTTCGCGCTCTTCGGGATCTTCCTGACTCAGTACGTGCCGCTGTGGATGACCGACAACGAGTCCCAGTTCACCAGCCAGGCCGCGACCTCGTTTGCGGAGTTCAAGGCGAACGTTGACAACCAGTACAGTCTGAACGGTCCGCCCACCTACGGCAGCTCCTTCACGCTGAGCTCGCAGGGCGTCCCGCTGATCGCGCAGCCGACGGAAGGGACCCTGCTCTTCCTCCCCACGACCTGCCCCCAGGGGTTCGTCACGGTTCGCTCTACCGGAGCGGTGCCCGGTCAGCCGATCAACCCGGGCTTCTGCGCCTTCCAGAACATCACCCTGAGCAGCGGACCCGGCGGTTCGGGACTCTACAGCCAGCACATCGCGAACGGCATCCTCGAGATGGTGCTGCCGAACCGCTACTACAGCGCGGAGACGTTCTACTTCGAGGATGACGCGGTCGTCCAGAGCCAGGGCGGCCCCCAGCAGATCATGGCGCTGCCGCCGCCGTTCACGGTCTCGACGGTCGCGGGCAACACGACGGTCTCCTCGAGCTTCCTCCAGCTGGTCGGCAACGCCACGACCGTGATCGGGCAAGGTTCCGAGCAGGTCTACAGTCACCTCCGTTACTCGCAGAAGATCGCGTCGAACGGTACGGCGATCGGGACCAACCCGCGGCTGCTGAACGTCACGTTCGAGATCGGCACGCAATACCCCTGTGCGTGGGCGACGTACCTGAGCTCCGTGATGAACGCGAGCGGGGTGCCCGTCTACCAGACCGGCCTCAAGTATCCGGCCTCGTTCTACAGCTGGGATAGTCCGATCAACGGCCAGCCGACGGTACCGGTCGCGCACTCCGCCTGCATCTCGAGCCGGACGACGACGGTCGTCGCGCTCACCATCACGGACGTGAACTACGCCACGCTGTTCTACGCCGGCGCCCAGGTGACCGTCGGAATCGGAGGGACCTAGTTCGATGGCGTCCGGTTCGTTCCGCGTCAAGATCCCGAAAGCGCCGCCGTCCGGAGCGGCTCCGCTCGAGCCGTCCCGCCCCCTCGAGGCGGCCACCGACGTTCCCGGCACGTTCATCACGGCGATGCCTCCGCTCCCCGAGCCGGCGATGAAGGAGCTCGAGGTCCGCGCGGTGAACGCGCCGTACTCGTACTCCCGCGTCAGCTACAACGACCGGACGAAGGAGTACCTGTACGAGGTCATCGAGCCCCAACTCACGGCGCACGAGAAGCAGCTTGTCGAGCACCTCAAGGTGACCCTCACGCGCATCCTCGGGAGCGAGGTGGCCGGGCTCTCGACCGCCGACAAGCGGACGTACCTCCGGGGGGAAGCCGAGGAGTACTTCCGGAGCCGGGGGATCGTCCTGGGCCCACTCTCGATGGAGCGGGTCATCTACTACGTGCTCCGGGACTTCGTCGGCTACGGACCGGTGGACGCCCTGATCTTCGACCCGGAGGTCGAGGATATCTCCTGCGACGGGGTCGAAGTCCCGCTCTTCATTTTCCACGGCAAGTTCGAGTCGGTGAAGACGAATGTCGTCTTCCAGGACGAGGATTCTCTCAACTCGTTCATCGTCATGCTCGGCCAGCGCTGCGGCAAGGCGGTCAGCGTCTCCGCGCCCATCCTCGACGGGACGACCCCCGAGGGCCACCGCGTGCAGGCCACGTACGCCCGGGAGGTCACGACCCGCGGGGCCAGCTTCACCATTCGCCGGTTCAAGGAGCGGCCGTTCACCCCCGTCGACCTGGTCATGATGGGGACCGCGAACGAGGAGATGGTCGCCTACTTCTGGCTCGCCGCCGAGCAGGGCGAGTCGGTGATCGTCTGCGGCGGCCCTGCGGCCGGGAAGACGAGTACCCTGAACGCGATCGCGCTGTTCATCCCTCCGACCGCAAAGATCGTCTCGATCGAGGATACCCGGGAGGTCAACCTCCCGCACGAGAATTGGATCCCGGGCGCGACCCGCAGCGGGACCGGCGACCGCGGGCCGGACGGAAAGGCCGCGGGAGAGGTCGACATGTTCGACCTAGAT
>JAKAVH010000031.1 GCA_021827545.1 Thermoplasmata archaeon | reverse complement strand
GTTATCCCGATCTCTCGGAACGAGCGGTCCCACAGCTCGCCGAACTTCGTCTGTCCGATGCCGAGGACGGCGACGTCCCTCATCCTACTCGCCTCCCATGTGGATCTTTCCGCGGAACTTCGCGTACACCGCGTACGACAGCTCGATGCCGTGCTCCAGGTACCACTCGACCGGGCGGCCGAACGAACGGTCGTAGCTTCGGATCTCCTCCGTGGTTTCGAGGTCGAACGCGTCGGATCCCGCACCGGAGCCGTACCCGACCATGAGGATCCGCTCGCCGGGGCCCGCGTGGTCGAGGACGTTCGCGAGGCCGATCAGGGCGGCGCCCGAGTAGGTGTTGCCGATGAACGGGGTCACGAGCCCATAGCGCATCTGCTCGTCGGAGAAACCGAGGATCTTGCCGGCCCGCTGCGGGAACTTCCCGTTCGGCTGGTGGAAGACGACGTGTCGGTAGTCCTTCGGGGTCGTCCCCGAGGCCTCCATGATCCCGCGGGCACACTCGGTGACGTGCCGGAAGTACGCGGGCTCCCCCGTGAAGCGGCCGCCGTGGCTCGGGTACTTCTGGCCCTCGCGACGCCAGAAGTCCGGCGTGTCGGTCGTGTAGGAGAGCGTCCGGAGCACTCGGCAGATCACTCGATCCCGGCCGATGACGAACGCCGCGCCGCCGGCGCTCGCGGAGTACTCGAGCGCGTCGCCGGGCGCCCCCTGGGAGGTGTCGGTCCCGATCGCGACGCCGTAGCGGATCATGTCGGCCCCGACGAGTCCGAGACACGTCTGGATCGCCGCGGTGCCGGCCTTGCAGGCGAACTCGAAGTCCGCCGCGGTGAGGTTCGGCGTGGCCCCGACCGCCTGGGCGACCACGGTCGCCGTCGGCTTCACGGCGTAGGGATGCGACTCCGACCCGACGTAGATCGCCCCGATCTGCTGAGGGTCGATCGCACCGCGCACGAGCGCGGTGCGGAGTGACTCGGTCGAGATCGTGATCGTGTCCTCGTCGGGGGAGGGGACGCTCTTGCGGTGGACATTCAGGCTCTGCCCCATCGCGGCCCCGTCGGACCCCCAGACCCGGCCGATCTCCTCGGGCGTGATCCGGTAGCGAGGGACGTAGGCACCGTAGCTCACGATTCCTGCTTGCATTCGATCTCCCTTCTGTTCAGAGTTCCTCGAGCCGTTCGATCAACGCCGGGGCGCTGAACGGGGTCGTGAGGAGAGGAATGTTCTCGACCTCGGAGAGTCGGACCGCGAGCGGGTCCACGCGACCCGGGGCCGCGAAGACGACCGCCGCGGGCTTGAGCGGGTGCGCGCGGATCGCGACCATCGGCGATCGCCCGTACTTCACGTTCGAGAAGATCAGCGCGCGCTGGGTCGTCCAGCCGTAGACCTCGACGAACCGCGAGGCATCGATCGCGAGGATCGCACGAGGGGCGTCGAGCACGGTGAAGCCGTGGATGTCCCGGTGGAGGTCGACCCGGCTCACCGCCCGCGCCTCGAGCCGGTCCGCAAGCGTCTTCAGAGGGATCGCGACCGCGAACTCGCGCATCCCCAGGATCCCGTCCGAGTGGGGACGAATGCCCAGCCGCTGGCCGACCCGGCCGCCGTTCTGGACGTCGAGCGCGAGGAGGGCGTCGACGTATCGGCGGATGAAGCCGGCTCCCGGGCTGGCGCGCCGCTCCGACTCGTAGTCGCTGATCACGGAGGGGACAGTCGAGAGGTGCTTCGCGAGGTCCCGCTGCGAGATCGCGAAGTCCTCCCGCCACTTCCGCAGCGTGCGGCCCGGATGAGGGGAGAGGACGACCTCGCCGGCGATCTTTTCGCGGATCTCCGCTTCCACGAGCTCGGTCGAGGCGTCCTCCGGTATAAATCGCTGCGCGTCCTGTCGGTGCTAAGGCTCGACATCTGCCGAAGGGGCCGCGACCGCCGCCGGGCGGACAGGTGGACCGGGCGAGATGCTCCGGCCCGGGGCGAGCGCTTGCCCCGGACCCTTTGAACTCGCGACCTCTACCTTGCCAAGGTAGCGATCTTCCGCTGATCTACCGGCCCACGCCGAGCGGCCGAGGCCCGGGGCGGGATAATACCTTCTCCGTCCCGCCCTTCCGCCGGGTCGCTTTCCGCTCGGGGCCGGCCGTCGCGCAGAGCGCGCGGTACCCTCGACCCGGCGTCTCGCCGGCGCGCGTTGGAGCCAAACGCTTAAGCGGCCGGGTCGGCATCGACTCGCCGCGATGGCGGACGGGGGTGCCTCCGGCGAGCCGATCGACGTGCTCGTGAAGAGCACGCGCGACCTCCTCCGCCCCGAAGAGCTCGTGCGGGAGGCGACCCGGGACATCGTCAAGGACGAGATTCGGCGCCACCTCGAAAAGACGCTGCACGAGGACCCGAAGCTCCAGCAGGCCCTCAAGGACGCGGTCCGCGACCTGCTCGAAGCGCGCGCGAACGAGTACGCGGCGCTCCTCCGGGTGGGGGCCGCGACCGCACGTCTTGGGCTCTCGGCCTTGCCTCCCGACGTGCGCCGGGCGGTCATGAAGGACCTTGTCGACCTCTTGTCGAAGGAGCTCGGCCAGATCGTCGAGAGGTCGCTCTAACCCATGCCGATGGCGCCGGACCAGGTCCGGATCTACGAGATCAAGCGCGTCGACGTCGAGGGCGCGATCGTCATCGACGGTTTCCCTTCCGTCGGTCTGGTCAGCTCGATCGTCGCGAACTACCTCATCGACACGCTCGAAATGGAGCAGATCGGGATCGTCGAGTCCCCGGCATTCCCCACGGTCTCGCTCGTGCGGAACGGGAATCCGCAGCATCCCGTGCGGATCTACGCCGGGCGCCCTCCGGCCGACCGGGCCGGGCGGGGCGCCGACAAGATCGTCGCGTTCGTCTCCGAGTTCCACCCCGCGCCGACGATCATCCATCCCCTCGCCACGACGATCCTCGACTGGGTGCAGGAGCAGCGGTGCTCCCTGCTCGTCTCCCCGGAGGGCCTGGTCGTCGAGGCCGCCCCGACGTCGGGCCGACCGCCGCGGGCGCCGCGCCTCAACGACGTGAAGGTCTACGGGGTTGCGAGCACCCGGAAAGCCCGGGACCTCTACATCGAGCCGAACATGATCCCGTTCGTGGAGGGGGTCATCACCGGGATCGCCGGCGTCCTCCTGAACGAGGGACGCCGCCGCGGCTTTGACGTCCTGACGTTCCTCGCCGAGGCGCAGTCCGACTACCCGGACGCGCGCGCGGCGGCGAAGGTCATCGAGACGATCAACCGGATCCTGCTCCGGACGCCGCTCGACCCGGTGCCGCTCTACGCGGAGGCGGAGCGGATCGAGCAGCAACTCCTGTCGATCCAGCGGCATGCGGCCGACCGGACGCGCGCCGAGACGGCAACGCCGCAGTCCCAGCCGATGTACCGCTGATCCGGCGGTCCCCGACTCGCTCCAGGAGCTCGCGAACCCCCCGCACGAGCGCGTCCGCGTCGTCCGCGCCGTTGTAGAGATAGAACGAGGCGCGCAGGTTGCCGGGCAGCCCTCGGGCCGCATAGAACGAGTGGACGCAGTGCATGCCGGAACGGACCATCACCCCGTGGCCCTCGTCGAGGAAGATCGCCGCGTCGTGGGGATCGACCCCTTCCAGCGAGAAGGCGAAGATGCTCGGGCGATCCTGGGGGTCCTCGGGCCCCCAGCGCCGGACCCGCGGGTCCCCGGCGAACGCCGCGGAGACCCGACGGTTGACCCGGAGCTCCCGCGCGCGCACCTCGTCGAGCCCGACCGCTTCGAGGTAGTCGAGGCCGGCGTGCGCGCCGAGGACGCCGGCGTAGTTCTGCAGGCCTGCTTCGAAGCGGTGCGGCGCCGGACGGAGCGCGTGGTCGGTGAGGGTGCTCCACTCCACCGTCTCGCCGCCGACCACGAGCGGGCGGAGGTCCTCGAGCACTTCGGGCCGGCCCGCGAGGACCCCGACCCCGCTCGGGCCGAGCATCTTGTGCGCCGATAGCGCGTAGAAGTCGATCCCGATGCGATCGAGCTCGGGTCGTTCGTGGGGGGCAGCCTGGCATCCATCGATCAGCACGAGCGCCCCGCGATCGTGCGCCCGTTCGGTGATCTCGCGCACGGGCAGCGACCGGCCGTCGAGGTTCGACGTGTGGAAGAGGCTCACGAGACGCACCGAGGGGACGAGGTGTCGCTCGAGCTCCTCGGGATCGAACGCGCCGTCCTCGCGGAGCGGGAGCACCTCGATCCGGATCCCGCGTTCTCGGGCGAGACGCTGCCACAGGATCAGGTTCGAGTTGTGCTCCCGGTCGGAGATGAGCACCCGCTCTCCTCGCTTCCAGCGCAGCCCTTCTCCGACCTGGTGGATCGCCTCTGTCGCGTTGCGGAGGAAGACGATCCCGCGCGGGTCGGAGCGTCCGAGGTAACGCGCGAACGCGCGCCGCGCCCCCTCGAACCGGCGGGAGACCTCCTCCGAGAAGCGGTGCAGGCTACGGCCGGCGCATCCCGGATAGTCGCGGTAGTACTCCTCCATCGCCCGAAGGACGGGCCGCGGGACGAGCGACATGCACGCCGAGTCAAGGTAGACCGGGGGTAGACGGTCCCGATCCCTCGCGAGCGCCGGGAAGTCCGCGGGTCGGCCGCCCCGGCTCACGGGGGGCTCCGCTGAAGACCTTCGGCCGCCGCCGCGAGCGCCGCCGCCCCGATCACGAGCGTCCGCTCGTCCGGAGCGAAAGTGGCACTGTGCAGGCTCGCGGGATGACCGGGGACCCCGACGCCAAGGCGCAGGAAGGTGCCCGGGACCCGCTCGAGGTACCGCGAGAAGTCCTCGGCGCCCATGATCGGGTGGTCGACCTCGATGACGTTGGCCCGCCCGAGCTCCACGGAGAGCGCTTCGGCGACGACGTGCGTCGCGGCGGGGTGGTTGACGAGCGGCGGATAGCCGCGTTCGTAGACGATCCGGAGCCGGGCGCCGAGGCTCGCCGCGATCGCGCGGGCCCGCCGGCGCAGCGCGGCTTCCATCCGGTCCCGGGTGCCCTCCCGGAGTGTTCGTACGGTCCCTTCGAGCACGACCTCGTCCGGCAGGATGTTGTGTCGGGTCCCCCCGTGGATCGACCCGACGCTGACCACGACGGGGTCGAGCGGGTCCCGGACCCGACTTACCAGCGCCTGAAGGCCGGTGACGATCTCCGCGGCGACCAAGATCGCGTCCGGTCCCTGGTGGGGGGTGGCGGCGTGGCCCCCCCGTCCCCGCACGGTGATGCGGAAAAAGTCGGCGGCGGCCATGGTCGGCCCCGTGCGCCATCCGACGCGGCCGAGCGGGAGGCTCGGGTCGACGTGCTGGCCGACGACGTAGGCCACCTTTGGCCGATCGAGCGCGCCCCGCTCGATGAGCGGGAGCGCGCCCCCCCGGTTCCCCTCTTCCTCCGCTGGCTGGAACAGGAGGCGGACCGGTCCGAGGTTGGGGGCGGTAGGCCGGGAAAGGAGGCTCGCCGCCCCCAGCACGCACGTCATGTGCACATCGTGTCCGCACGCATGCATCCGTCCGGGATTGCGGGAAGCGAACGGGAGACCGGTCGCCTCCGTGACGGGGAGTGCGTCCATGTCGGCACGTAGGGCGACCACGGGACCCGAACGGTCGGCCCCAATCGTCGCGACGACGCCCGGGAAATCGTCGAAAGTACGGTAGGGGATCCCGAGCTCGTCGAGGGCCCGGACGATCTTCTCCCGGGTCTTCTGCTCGTGGAGAGAGAGCTCCGGCTCCTCATGGAAGGCGGTCCTCCAGGTGCGCATCGCCGGGAGGATGCGACGAGCGAGTCCGGTCCAGGGATCGTGGAGTCGGGCCATC
>JAKAVH010000112.1 GCA_021827545.1 Thermoplasmata archaeon | reverse complement strand
TGAAGTACGTGTTGAGCGTCACCGCCGCGATCGACGAGAGGAGCACCGCCACCGAGCCGGCGACCAACCCTTCGCTCCGTGGCAGGAGCCCCCACGGGGGCATCAACACCCCGACCGCCGTGAACAGCACGACGACCTGGGTCGCCGTGATGTAGAGCTCGAGCCGCTGCCGGCCAATCGCGTTGATGCCCGACTGCATGATCTGGCTCAGCGCGAGCGGCACCGCGCCGACGACCAGGATCGCGAGCGGGAGCGAACCCGCCTGGGCGTACGCGGCGTTGGCGAAGACGTTCAGGAACACCGTGCGGTAGGTGACGAGCGCGACCACGCCCGGCACGATGAGCATCGCCGAGTACCGCAACGCCTGCCAGATCCCCCGACGGATTCCGTCGAACTCTCGCCGCTGGTGGAGCCCGGCGAGGTACGGGAAGAGGGGCGTCGTCACGGCCGCAGGGAGCGAGAGGACCAGGATCCGCCACCCGTTCGCCGCGAGGAAGTAGGTGAGCTGGCCGACGCCGAGGCCCGCGTTGATCACGAGCGGGATCAGGTTCGTGACGATGTAACCGAGGACGAGGCTCCCCATGAGCGGCCAAGCGAATCGGAAGAGCCCAACGACCTCCGTCCAGCGAAATTTGCGCAGGCGCCCGACGACCGCCGGTAGGCAGAACACCGTCGAGACGACCGCCCCGAGGACGTAGGCGATCGTGATCCCCTCGATCGTCGGGTCGTAGAACGAGACGAGGACAATCACCGGGAGGCGGGCCGTCGTCTCGAGCAGGGAGGGGTACTGGGCCCGGACCGAGTTCCCTAGGCCGATGAACAGCTGGTTGTAGACCGACGAGAACGACCAGAGCAGCGGCAGGAACAGGAAGATCCCGAGGGAGGTCAGGTTCGACCCCCCGGACGCGATCGGCGCCCCTCCGAGGGAGAGCGGGGCGACGACGAAGATGACGACCCCGGCGAGGCCGACCATCAACATCCGGACGAGGAGGTAGGCGGAGATGTTGTCGGTCGGAGGTTTACCTCGGGCGAGGAAATAGGTGAACGCGGTCCCGAGCCGCAGGTCCCCGACGCCGTTGATCGACGAGCCGATCAGGAGAAAGAGCTGGACGGTTCCGACGATGTCCCGCCCGCTGCTGCTCGCCCCGATCACGTGGTACAAGAAGAAGCTCGCAACCACTCCGATCCCCTGGGTGACGACGCTCGCGGTGAACACCGCCCCCGAGCTCAGGGTCAGCGAATGCTTGGCCCGGGGAATCTCGGCCTCTTTCGGCAACGACACGCTCATCCGCCCGAGAGCCTCAAAATCGACCGAGCGGCCCAAGGCGGGGCCCGCTTCTTATGCCCGTCGCTCCACCGAGGCGGTCCCGGGTCTATGACCCCGGTCGCGAGGTCGGAGGAAGCTCCTCCGACCGACGTTCCTCGAGCTCGACCCACACACCGTCCGGATCGGAGAGGAACGCGAGCCGATCGGGAGGCTCCGAAAACGGGGGGATCCGAAGCCGGGCCCCCAGCGCGACGAGCCGGGCGACGGTGGCGTCGAGGTCGTCGACCCGGAACCCGAGGT
Organism: Thermoplasmata archaeon; assembly: GCA_021827545.1. Next base: position 4,270 of record JAKAVH010000112.1, on the reverse strand, counting down.
GGTCGAGCTCGTCCCCTTCCCGATACGGCGGGTCGCCGGGGTAGTAGTTGAGCTCCAGGACGGCCCCCGTCGCAGGATCGTGGAGTTCCTGCCAGGTCCCGCCGGCCGACATCCGCCCGGTCGGGCCCCGTCGCAACCCGAGCCCTTCGGTGTAGAAGCGGATCGACCGGGCGAGGTCGCGAACCCGGATCCCGGTATACTCGAGCGGCATGGAAAGCGTTCGCGGCACCGCCCCGAGCGACGGAGGGAACCATGAGCCTTGCGCTCGGTGCGCCGACGGACCGGGACGCGGCGGACCGACCGCATGGGGCCCGGTCCCGGCCCCGACGTCGCATCCAGTAAGGCTTATCTAACTATTCAGCCAGCTTAACTGTCCATGCCTTCAAAATCCCACTCCCCCCGCCCCGAGCTCTGGCCCGCCCTGCGCGACGCCCTCGCGGAGACCCGCCTCCTGGGTGCCCAGCTCCTCCGTCGGCACCGGCTCTCGGTCGGGCGGTACTTCACGCTCCGTTGGATCGCGTCGTCCGATGGCCGACGCCTCTCGGCCCTGGCCGAGGAGTTCGGGATCTCTCGCCCCGCCGCCACGGCGATCGTCGCGTCGCTCGAGACCCACGGCTGGGTGCGGCGGGAACGGACCGTGGCCGACCGCCGCGGGGTCGTCGTCCGCACCACCCCCAAGGCGGCGGCGTTGATGCGCGAGCTCGATCGCGACCTCGAACGGATCGTCCGCCGTTCCACGGAGTCGGTGCCGACGGACCGGCGGCGCGCCACCGTCGAGACGATCGCCCTCGCCCGGAGCGGCATGCACGCGTGGCGCGAACGGAGCGTCTCCGACCGGGCCGGGGTCCCCCGATGACCGAGTCGGCGACATCGGTCCCGCTCGCGAGCGGGGTCCGCACGAAGGAGACCTTCGACCGCGCGTACGCTTGGCGCGTGATGGGGATCCTCGCGGCCCTCGTCACCCTTGTCCTCTACGTCGAAGGAATGCTGACCCCCTCGCTTCCCGCGATCGAGTCCGAGTTCAACATCACCGTGGGCCAGGCGAGCCTCATCCTCTCCGCTTACATCGTGACCGGCGTCGCGCTGAGCCCGGTGGTCGGAAAGCTCGGCGACATCTACGGCAAGAAGAAGGTCCTCGGCATCGTGGTGGCGATCTACGCCGTCTGCGTGTCGGTGACCGGGTTTTCCCCATCGTTCCCCTTCATGGTGGCTGCCCGGGCGTTCCAGGGCATCGGACTCACGATCTTCCCGATCGGGATGAGCCTCGGCCGCGAGGAGTTTCCTCGGGAGCTCGTCCCGCGGTTCCAGGGGTTCCTGAGCGCGATGTTCGGCGTCGGGTTCGCCGTCAGCCTCCCGCTCGGGGCGTGGGTCTCGAACAGTTACGGTTGGCGAACGACGTACCACTCGGCGATCCCGTTCGTCGTCCTGCTCGCGATCCTTGTCTTTCTCTTCGTCCGGGAGTCCCCCTACCGGCGTCCGGAGACGCGCGTCGACTACGTCGGGGCGGCCCTCCTCGGACTCTCGCTGACCGCCTTCGTCCTCGCGCTGTCGGAAGGCCCGACCTGGGGCTGGTCCGCCCTTCCCACGCTCGGGCTCTTCGGGACCGGGGTCGTCCTCCTCGTGCCGCTCGTCGGGTTCGAGCGTCGGTACCGGGCCCGAGGCGGAGAGGCGATCCTCGACTTTCGTCTCCTTCGCCAGCGCAATGTCCTCGTCACGAACGTGGTCGGCGCGGTGTCGGGCCTCGGCATGTACCTCGCCCTCCTGTCGATGACCTACCTGTTCGAGCTCCCGAAACCGGTGGGGTACGGGCAGGACATCCTCGGGGCCGGCATCTACCTCGTTCCCCTCGCGGTCGGCATGCTGGTCTTCGCCCCCATCGCGGGAGTCCTCGTTTCGCGGATCGGGACGCGCCCGATGACTGCGATCGGCGCGGCCGTGACCGCGGCGGCCTTCCTCCTCGCGATTCCCTCCCAGCCGCTCGACTCCCGCTGGATCGTCGAGTTCTTCGTCGGCGCGGGGATCGGGATCGTGAACGCGGGGATGATCAACATGCTCGTCCTCACGGTCGACCCGCGCGAGATGGGGCTTGCGACCTCGCTCTCGTCGGTGTTCCGCAACATCGGCAGCTCGGTCGGGGCGCCGCTGTCGGGCTCGCTGCTGGCGACGTACGCGATCACTGTCTTCGGTGGGTCGGTCCCGACGTACGTGGCGTTCGAATGGTCGTTCGGGCTCGCCGCGGCCGCGTTCGTCTTCGCGGGCGTCTTCATCATGTTCGGCCGGGAGGTCCTCGGCCAGAAGGCGAGCGCGCCGAGGCCGACGGCCGAACCGCCGGGCCTCCCGTCGGCGGGCGAGTGAACGCGGCGGGCGCCCCGCTCAGGGACCGGGCGCTCGGGGAGGCGGCCGACCCTCCCGGCGTCGCCGGGCTCCGATCGCGTACAGGATCCCCCCGGCGGTGATCAGCCCGACCGCGAGCAGGCCGAGGAGGAACGGGGAGCTCGTGAGGAACGCGATCGGCGACGGCGCTCCCGTCGGGACGAACCGCACGGGCTCTCGGACCGGCTGGCCGGCCACCGTCAGGACCCCGGTCGCGTTCGCGACCGAGTAACCGCTCACGTTCGCGACCGAGAAGGGGTACGACCCGTCCGCGAGCTCGACCACGATCGCGGAGGAGTTCGAACCGTACGGTCGCCCGCCGACGGTCACGCTCCACGCGGTCGGGGCCCCGAGGCCGGATTCCTGGAAAGTGACCGCGTAGAGAACGGGCGCGAACGCGATCGGAACGATCTCGCCCGCGGTCGTCACCGTCACGTTCCCCCGGACCGGCGCGGAGGAGTACCCGGGCGGAGGCGAGACGGCGAACGGGTACGTCCCGATCGTCACGGTGAAGTTCGTGAACCTCCCCGTACTGCTCGCGACGCTCGTCCCCAGCGCGACGGACCAGGACGCCGCGGCCGGAAGCCCGCTCGCCTCGAACGCGACCGACCCGACCGACGGAGTGAACGCCACCGTGAGGTTCGTCCCCGCCCCGGCGACCGTGAGGAGGCCGGACGAGGGGACGGCGGCGTACCCCGCGGGCGGTCCGACCGCGTAGGGGTACGAGCCGTTGCCCACCGAGAACGCGAGGGTGCCGGCCGCCGTGGAACGGTTGATGGCATCGAGGCGCACCGACCAGGCGAGGCCGGCGGGGAGGGTCGTCTCGAGGAAGGTGACAGGATAGACCACCGGAACGAAGGCGACGGGGACGCTGGCCGCAGCGCCGACCACGGTGACGTTTCCGTGGGCCGCTATCGGCCGGTAGCTCGAGTTTGCCACCCCGATCGCATACGCGTGCGTCCCGTTCGGGAGCGCGAACTCGAGGCTGCTCGAAGTCGTCGACCCCGTGAGCCCGTCGACCGACACGTTCCAGCGGGTGCCGCCGGCGAGCCCGGTCTCGTTGAAGTACACCGGGAACCCCGTCGCGGAGGTCACGACCACGGTCACGGACGACGAGGCGGTCGCGCCCGAGGCGTCGACCGCTCGGACGATGGCGACGTACGGGCCCGCAGCCGCGTACGTGTGCGTCGGGTCCTGCGCGGTGCTCGACCCGCCGTCGCCGAACGTCCATAGGAACGACACCGGGGATGTCCCCCCCGCCGTGGCTCCCATGAAGCGGACCGTGAGCGGCGCCGGGCCCGAACTGGGCGCGGCCGTCGCGAGGACGGTCAGCGGTGCGGCGACGGTGACCGTCACGCTTGCCGTCGTGACGTTCGCGCCGGCGTCCGTGACGGTGAGGTTGGCCCGGTACGCTCCCGGGGCCGTGTAGGTGTGGGTCAGGTTCCCCCCGGAGCCGGTGGTGCCGTCTCCGAACGTCCAGGCGTAGGAGTACGGAGGTCGGCCTCCCGAGGCCGTGCCCCCGAAGGTCACGGCGAGCGGAGCGTCCCCCGAACTGGGCGACGCGGAAGCGGAGGCCGCGAGGGGGGCGGGCGGCCCGCAGGACAACGCGACCGAGAGCCGGTCGACCGCCCCGGTCGCCAGGTACACGAATCGGCTCGCGTTCGTGCATCCGGCCGCCGACACGTTGAGCCAGTACGGCCCTTCGGCGAACTCTCCGACGGCCGTTCCGTTGGGGGCGACCACCAGAGATCTCGTCCCGCCCACCGGGTTCAGTTCCACTGTCGCGTTGGCCGGAGAAACGGTGGCCGCGAGCGTCCCCCACGGCGCGGGCTCGACGCGGGTCGCGAACTGACCCTGCGCGTTGTGCGCCGCCGGGAACTGGTACTCCGTGCCGTAG
>JAKAVH010000042.1 GCA_021827545.1 Thermoplasmata archaeon | reverse complement strand
CGTCGAACCTGACGAATAGCGGCGCCCATGCGGTGACCTATCCCAACGTGGCGATCCTCCCGTACAACGCGACGGTGAGCGGCACCGTCACGTCCGCCGGAGCGCCCGTGACGAACGGCCTCGTCCGCGTCCTCGCGCCGTCGTGGGGGAACGTGACGCTCGCCTCGGCCGCCACGAACACCACGACGGGCGCCTACGCGATCTCGATCCCCCGGGGCACGTGGGTCGTTGAGTCGAGCTACTTCACCGGGGCTCAAACCCTCTACAATTTCTCGCGGATCACCCTCTCCCCCACGACGAGCGCCGTCACGCTGAATCCCCGGATCCAGCAGTTCGTGATCTCGGGATTCGTGACGATCGCGCCGGGCGGCACGGTTCGGGTGCCGACCCCCGGCAACGTCACCGTGCTCGATACCACGAACGGGTACCTCTACTCCGACCCGATCGCGCCGGGGGGCTTCTACTCGTTCGGGACGTACCCCTCCAACTTCACGTCGGCGGGCACCGGCCAGACGTTCACCGTCATCCTCTCGGCGGTCGGCTATCAGACGCAGTTCTACAACCGGACCGTGGCGACGCCCGGCGCGGTCAGTCAGAACGTGGCGGTGCCGCCGGTGCTGCCGACGCAGCTGTTGCAGGCGAACACCGTGATCAACCTCACCGGAGTGAACACCGCGAAGGCGGGTCAAGGCACGATCGTCGTGACGACGTTCGCTTCGTTGGGCAACGACACCGTGATCCCGAGCCTCGCGAACGCGAGCGTCGGCCAGCTCTGGGCCCAGCTCGGTCTCGACTACGAACACCACCCGTGGATCCCGGCGGCCGATCTCGCCGGCACGATCGGGGCGTTCGAGCAGTCCCGGGGACCGTTCTTCCCGGCGCGCCAGGCGGGCTTTGCGATCAACGGCACGACGCTTCTCGCGCCGGCGATGCTGGGCGCGAACTACACGATGGGGGTCAACGGCTGCACCACGCTCTGCGGACTGTCGACCGGTGGCAACCTGACGTTCAGCTTCGCCCAGCAGTACGCTCTCAACGGATCGATCCGGTCGAACGCGACGAGCTACACGCTCTCCTTCGGCTTCCGCCATCCGGCGAGCGGCTCGTCGGGTCCGTTCAACTACACCCTCGCGCTTCCGACCGGCTACGTCCTGCAGAGCGGCACGACGGCGCCGGCCTCGACCCGCCTCGCGCCCGCGGGACCGGGAGGAACGTGGACACGGTTCACGCTCACGTCGTTCCCGACGGCGACCGCCACGGCCGGATCGGCCACGTTCACGATCGTGAAGTACGCGGCGCCCGTGGCCAATGTCAACATCAGCTCCCCGAACTTCACCTTCTCGACGGCCAACGTCCTCAACCGCACCCACGGCAACTACACGGTGGTGGTCGGCCCCGGCCGGACGATCTTCAGCGCGCTCAACTCCTCGTATCCCGCGGGAACGAACGGCACCCGCTTCACCTGGAACTTCGGGGACGGGAGTCCGACGGTGACGACCCGCTCCGCGGTCACGAACCACACCTATACGACCCCGACGACCGGGGCGACCCCGTACACCGGCTGGCTTAACGTGACGAGTTCGGGCGGTCTCACCGCCAATACCACGTTCCACGTCTGGGTCGTCGGCGCCACCAACGCGATCACCGCGCGCATCTCCACGAACGCGTCGGCGCGCTCGTACCGGACGACGGTCGGCAACACCTCGACGTATCTGTTCGTGAACTACTCGTCGCTCCTCCGGATCAACGCGAGCCGCACGACCGCGATCACGAGCCCGGGCGCCCCGTCGGTGCCGGGCGTCCGGTCGATCGCCTACTTCGTTGTCCAGAGCTCGTCGAACCGCCTAGTCGCGAACTACTCGGTGAGCCAGGGCGCGGCGTTCGGTTCGAACCTCACGGTGACGTTCGGCCTCAATCCGCCGGCGGGCCGATACTACAACCTGTCCACGATCCGCCTGAACGGCGGCCTCACGGGTCTCGGCTACCCGTCGTTCGGCTGGTGGTACAACGTGACGCTCACGGCCTGGGACGGCGCGGGCCATTCGAACACGACGACGCTCACCGTGCTCGTCAACGACACGCAGGCGCCGCTCAGCCGCTTCACGCTCCTCGGCGCGAACGGCCTCCCGGTGCCCGCAAGTGGCCTTATCGAGGGCGCGAACGGCACCGCTCGGGTGATGCTGAACGCCGCGAACTCGACCGACCCGAACAACGGGACGATCGTCCAGTACCAATGGAACGTGTCGAATCGCGCGGCCGGGGCGTGGCACAACGGCACGAACCGGACCTGGTACTACAATACCACGACCGTGCGGCCATACCCCTCCCTCTGGCTGCCCCCGGCCCAGACCCCGTACCGGGTGAACCTCACGGTCGTCGACCTCAACCGCAATCGCGGCACCTCCCTGCAGACGGTGTCGGTCTCGATCAACGCGACGACCCGGCCGATCATGAGCGCCACCAATCTGACGAGCTCGGGCGGCCCGACGCTCACGCAAGGGAGCTCCACGACCCTGAGCGTCTTCATCAAGGTCGGCGGTGGAGCCAAGAGCGTCGCGAACAACGTCTCGGTCTGGTTCTACCTCATGAACCCGAGCGGCACGGGCTCGCGGAGCTCGATCGTCAACAACGCGTCGATCCAGTACTACAACTACACCGCGTCGAACTCGTCCGTCTGGACGACTCCGTGGAACCTGCACGGCGCGAGCCTGTCGTTGCCGTACAACACCACCGTCGTGGCGAAGGTCGCGTGGAGCCCGGGAAAGACCGGGTCGTTCAACCTGTATGCGAACGTCACCGCCTCGAACGAGTACCCGGGCAGCTACAATGGCGGGGCGAACGTCGCCGTTCTCGCGATCACGGTGAATCCGAGTCCCAGTAACACCCTGGTCATCTACGGGGGGATCGCCGCGGCGGCGGTCGTCATCATCCTCGCGATCGCGCTGTTGTGGCGCCGGCGATCTCGGCGCGCGGCGGGCGGCGGACCGAGCCGTCCGGCGGGCCGCGGGGGCCTCGAGCGGCCGCGCAAGGACGACGACGAAGATTGAGGCCGGCGTCGCTCCGACCGATCCCCTCCACCGGTAAGTCGGGATCGAAGGGCGTTCGCGAAAGCTCGGAACGGAGGACGAGCCGTGGTACGGGGGGGGATCACTCCCCCCTACCGCGACCGGTACCGCGGTGCTCGATGTCCCCGGCCCCGCGTCGCTATCCCGTCCACTCGCGGTGGCGCCTCGGACGGAGCCGCCGAAGTCGGACGCGCCGGAGCGGGACGGGGGGGGAACCCGATCAGCCGTACGGGCCCACGTCATCGAACAAGTCGACGTGGGAGAGCAGCATCCGGCGGCAGCAGTACCGCTCGAGGCCGAGAGCGTCGAGCACGGCCCGAGGATCTTCCCCCCGCGCCGTGCGTTCCCGGTACGCGTCCCAGTGCTGGCCGATCACCGCTCCGCAGGTGAAGCAACGGACCGGCACCATCATCGTCATCGTTCGATCCCTCCGTCTTTGTTCGCCCTAACGGTACGACTTCTGCCGCCGCTTCCGCGCGCCCCGGCCGCCGGGCTTCTTGGGCAGCTTGCGTCGCGGGTCGTTCACGAGGAGCGAGCGGTCGTACTTCTTGAACATCTCGGTGAGGGCCGGGTCCTCGAGCCAGTCGTCGAGCGCGCGGGCGATCGCCGTTCGCGCCGCCGACGCCTGCCCCATCACCCCTCCGCCGCGCACGCGGACGTCGATGTTCACGTTCTTCCAGCGGTCCCCGACCATGAGGAGCGGCTCCTGCATTTTCAGGCGCGCGAGCTCCGGCTCGAATAGCTCGAGGGGCCGTCGGTTGATGTACACCCGGCCGACGCCCTTGCGGATCCGCGCCCGGGCGATCGCGCTCTTCCGCTTCCCCGAGCTCAAGCTGAGCACCGGCGACTTCACCATCGGGCCCCCAACATCTTCGAGATCTCGGCCAGCGTGAGGGGCGGGCGGAGCGACGGATTCGGCTTCGCGGAGTCGAGGCGTTCCACCGGCTGGCCACGAACGACCTCGGCGGGCGCCCCCAAGTAGACCGTCAGTCGGGCGAACGCGGCCGCCCCGCGGCCCTTGCGGTGCGGAAGCATGCCCCGCACCGTCCGGCGGAAGATCCGGTCCGCGTACCGGGGGTAGTGGGGGCCGGACCGCACGGAACCCCGCGCCCGCGCGGCCGTGTAGTGGGCGAGCACCGAGGGGCGTGAACCGGTCACGACGCTCTTCTCCGCGTGGATGACGACGATCGTCTCTCCGTTCAAGAGCCGCCGCGCGATCAGGCTCGCCGCCCGTCCGAGGACGAGCCCCGAGACGTCGATGATCGACGCCGGGGGAACGTCCGATCCAGGCGCCGCTTCAGGCAACGATCCGCACCCCCCGTCCCTTCGGGTCGGCCCGCAAAAGTTCGCTGATGGTGAGCGCCTTGCCGCCCGCGGCGTGGATCTTCGCTCGCGCCGCCTCGGAATAGCTGAAGGCGGCGACCGTGACGGGCTTTGCGATCGAGCCGGCGGCGAGGAGCTTGCCGGGAACCACGAGCGTCTCGTCGGCCTTCGCCAACCGCTCGAGCTCCCCCACGTTCAAGGGGTCGACCTGGTGGCGCGAGCGCTCGAGCCGTTCCGCGACCGAGTGCCAGACGGCCGCGTGATGCGATCGCGCCGCCCGGCGCAGTTCGTGAATCGTGCGTTGGAGCACGGGATTTCCTTTGCCGGAACTCCGAGCCATAGGCGGGTCGCCCTCGACCCGGGCACCCGATATAAGCGTTGCCTCGACTTCAGTCGGAGCGGGGTCGCATCGCGCGCGGTCGTTCGGCCGTTCGCTCGCCTCGCCACGGAACTCCCCGTCCGTCGACCGCGCCGGCCGTTCCGTTCGCGGCGAACGGTTAAATAGCGTTCCTCGCCATCGCTCCCACCGAGGACGCCATGCGAAAGTTCCTGACCGAACTGCGCGGAAAGACCGTGATGACGAACGACGGCCAGATCCTCGGGCTCATCGACAACTTCGTCGTCGACACGTCCACGGGCGCGATCGCCCACGTCCTCGTGACGCCGAGCGAAGACATCGAGCCGCAGCTGTTCCAAGTCGACACGACCGGCCGGTTGGTGCTTCCCTTCAAGAGCATGCGTGCCGTCAAGGACGTCGTCGTGATGGAACTTGGAAAGTGACCCGGCGTCTTCGCTGATCTCGGTCGTCATCACCGTCCGCGACGAAGCGCCCCGCCTCCCCCGCCTGCTCGACAGCCTTCGCGCCCAGGCCGGCCCGTGGGAAGTCGTCGTGGTCGTCGATTCCGAGAGCCGCGACGCGAGTTTCGCCATCGCGCAGGAGTATGCTCAGCGGTACCCGGACCGGTTCCGCGTCGTTCTTCGCCGCACCTCCCGGGGGATGGGCCGCAACGTCGGGGCCCGATGGGCGCGCGGGAGCCTGCTCGCCTTCACCGATGGCGACTGCTACGCCGACCCGCATTGGCTCGAGCGGATCCGGGACGGGTTTCGGTTCTCCCGGATCGTCGCCGGGCGGACCGAAGTGGTCGGCCCGACGGCGTATCGCCAGCTGGAACGGGTGGAACTCTACCAGGCCGGTAGCGACGTCACCTATCCGTCGTGCAACCTCGCCTACGAGCGCGGGCTCTTTGAGGCGTTGCACGGGTTCGACCCCCGCTTCGTGACCGCAGAGGATATCGACCTCAACCTCCGGGCGGCCCGCCTCGGAGTCCACGTTCGGTTCGAACCCGACGCGGTCATCTACCACGAGGCACGACCGACGTTCGTCCGTTTCCTCTACCAGGCGTTCTGGAACGGCTACGGCCGCAAGCAGCTCACGGAGAAGCACGGCCAGTTG
>JAKAVH010000150.1 GCA_021827545.1 Thermoplasmata archaeon | reverse complement strand
GAGCTCTTTCCCATCCCCGTCTCTCCCAGCACGACCAGGTGACGGCCCTGGTCGCGCTCGATCGGCGGGCCGACCACCCGTCCCGACACGGTGCGTCCCACCGGGAGGGTGGCGCCGCTCCGGGCATCGCCCGCACACGCCCCGGCGCCCGGTGCGGCGGGACCCGGCAGGAGGGAAAGCAACTCCTCTTCGGAGACGACGACGCGGGGGGGCCCCCACGGGGCAAGGTGGGGCGGCCGGCGGAACTGAAGACCTCCGCCGGCCGTCCCGCGCGCTGCGCGCTCGAGAGCTCGCGCGACCTCAAAGAGGTGGGCATCCGGCCGGTCGTTCGGTGGTTCCTCGAAGAGGGCGACACCGGCGGTCCAGAACAAGGGCCTCGGGATCGGAGGCGGTGGGAAGACCGCCGGCGAGACCCCCGCGACCCCTCGACCCGGAGGTGGGGGACCGCGGCCGGTCGTGAGAACGCCGACGGTGGGGGGCACGGAGTCCCACCAGGAGGGGCGGGGGACCGGCGCGGGCGCGAACGCCGCCTCGAGCACGAGCCCCGGGCGCACCGCCGTGAACGTGAGCGTGAAGAGGTCCATGAGCGAGGCGCCCTCCGCCGGAGAGTGGAGCGCGGAGGGCCAGGGGCGGATCCGACGGCCCCACCACGCCGCGGGCGGAACGACCGTCGGGGCCGCAACGGCCCGTCGCCATCGCTCCTCCCCGTACGCGCGGACGAACACCCGGTCCGCCCATCGACGAGCGTCGCGCCCCGCAATCTTGAGGTAGAGGGCCGGCTCGCTGCCCCCCTCGAGGCGGATGCCGAACGCGACATCGAGACCGTGCCCCGCTCTCACGGCGGACGCGAGACGCGAGCGGAACGCGAGCGCCTCGTCGGCCCGAAACGTTGCGAGGGCCCGGGGACGATAGGCCCACCGGCCGAGGTCGGCGCCGCCGACCGTTCGACCCCGTCCGTGGCCCGACACGCGGTGCGCCACCGAGGCGGAACTTAGGAGCCTCTCGCGCCCCGTGGGCGGTGAAACGTGGTCTCGCGTCACGCTCAAGTAATCGACACGCCCCGGGACCTCCGGCCGGTCCTCTCCGATGTCGTCGCTCGAAGAACAGATCGTGGCGGTCGAGGAGGAGATTCGCAACACCTCCTACAACAAGGCGACCCAGCTGCACATCGGTCGGCTGAAGGCCAAGCTCGCGGTCCTCCGCCTCGAACGCGAGGCCCGGGCGAAGAGCCGGGGGGGCGGGGTCGGCTACGGGGTCCGCAAGAGCGGTCACGCGACCGTCGGCCTCGTGGGCTACCCCTCGGTCGGGAAGTCGACCCTCCTCAACCGCCTGACCGCCGCCGACAGCGAGACCGGGGCCTACGACTTCACGACCGTCTCGATCATCCCGGGCATGATGCGCTGGGGCGGCGCGTCGATCCAGATCCTCGACATGCCCGGGCTCGTTCCCGGGGCCTCGAGGGGCCGGGGGCGGGGCCGCGAGGTGCTCTCCGTCGTCCGGTCGGTCGATCTCGTCCTCTTCCTGATCGACCCCGAGCACCCCAACCAGCGGGCGCTCGAGAACGAGCTCGAGGGCGCCGGGGTCCGGATCAACCAGCGCCCCCCCCGTATCGTCCTCCAGCGGAGCGACCGCGGTGGGCTCACGGTCTCGAGCACCGTCCGGCTGACGCACCTCGCGGGCGGGGTGGCGGCGCAGATCGCGCGCGAGTTCGGGTTCCACAACGGGTCGATCGTGCTCCGGGAGGACGCGACGGTCGACCAACTGATCGACGCGCTGGCGGGCAATCGTGTCTATCTGCCGGCGCTCCTCGCCGTCAACAAGGCCGAACTGCTCACGCCCACCGAGCGAGCCAAGCTCATCGCGCAGCTGAAGCCGGCGCAGCCGGTCTTCGTCTCGGCGCGCCACAAGACGGGCCTCGAGGTACTGGTCGATCGGATCGGCGCGGCGCTGCGGTTCGTCCGGGTCTTCCTCAAGCCCCCCGGCCGTCCCGCGGACATGGAGGAGCCCGTGATCCTCCGGTACGGCGATACCGTGGAGTCGCTCCTCCGACGTCTGCCGAGCGACCTCGACCGATCGTTTCGGGCGGCCCAGGTCTGGGGCAAGAGCGCCCGCTTCCCGGGCCAGACCGTGGGACGCGACCACGTCCTCGCCGATGGCGACGTCGTCACCGTCGTGATCGCCCGCGGGGCCGCGCGGGCCGCGGCGTGACGTCCGGCGGTCCGCGTCCGTCGAACAGGGCGGGCTCGGCCCGTCCCCCGAGGAGGTAGTGCGCCCGATGGAACGGGTCGAGCTTCACCGACGGCGCGAGGTCGAAGAACGGCTCGAAGGCCGTTTCGCTCCGAGCGAGGTGCTCCGCAGGGGGCCGTTCCCGGCCCATGCTCGCGGTCTTGAGGGCGACGAGGACCTGCGCGCCCGGACCCCGGAGATAAAGCTCCGCGCTCGCCCGGACGATCTCGAGCTGGTCCGGCTGCGCCACATCGGCGTAGATCCCGTCCACCGGAGGGACGAGCCCCGCGTACGACCGCACTTCGCGAGCGTCGGCCAGGAGCGGCAAAAGGTTCGGCCAGCGCTCCGAGAGCGCCAGCAGGCGGGCGAACGGCCGAGGGCTGCGTTCGAGCGCGTAGATCCGGCCCGCCGGCCCGACCAGGTCGGCCACGTGCGAGGCGGTGGTCCCGCTCGCCGCGCCGAGGTAGAGCCATCGCTCGCCCGGCGCGGGGAGGGGACCGGACCAGTCGTGGTGCACCGCCGCGCTCAACTTCGACCGTCCCGGCTCGAAGAGCCGGTACGTCCGCCCCTCGGCCTCGGTCCACCGCTCCCCGTAGACGGGAGGCGGCGCGCCGACCGTCTCGGTCCAGAGCTCGGAGCGCTCGCCCGAGCGCGACCGCACGAGCCGCGGGCTCGACGGGTTCGGCCGCATCCGGCGGCCGGTCCTCATCGGCGCCTCCGCACGAGCTCCGAGACCCGGCGGTCGCGTCGGGGGACCAAACGCGACGTAAGGTCGTGGTGGGTCGTCGCGTCCGCGCGCGCGGCGATCGCGGTGAGCGCGGCCAGGCTCCGCGCGTACGCGCCGCGCCGGCCGAGGGGCACGTCGGCCATCCGCTCGGCGAGATAGAGGACGCCGTAGCGGGGTCCGCGTTCGGCGGACGGCCGTCGCCGAGAGCCGAGGAGCTGGATCCGGGAGGCCCGCATCCGTCCGAGCGCTTCGGCCCCCCCGGCGGCCGCGACCAGGCGGGCCGCGACGCGCGGGCCCACGAGCGCCGAGACGTTCGGCACGAGCGCGCGGGCCTCGCGCTCGATGAGTTCGAGCAGGTGGGCACGGTGCGCGAGGAGGCCACGGCGGGCGACCGACCACGTCCCCTCGAGGTCCGCGAGCGCGGACCCGGCGACGACGAGGAGCGACTCGCTCGCCCGTTCCTCGCGGCCGAGGGCCCGCGCGACTCGCTCCTCCTCGCGCGCGAGGGTCGTCAGGACCTCTCCCGGGTCCCGGAGCGCTCGCTCGAGGCGCAACCGGGCGAGCGCCCGCAGGAACGCTCTCTCCGCCGTGGGCTCGGCGTACGGCGCGGAGGCGCGGGCCCGGCGGAGCTCGAAGACGGACGGCGCGCCCACCGAGCGCCCGGTGCGCGACGCGATGGCCGCGCCCCACGCCGGGTCCTCGGCGAGGAGCCGGACGTCGGGGGGGAGGGATTCGACCGCCCGCACGAGCCCCGCCGGGACGTCCTCGGGCCGAGGGTCGGCCGCCCGTCGCGCGGCTCGCTCGGGGTCCGGGTCGACCGACGCGCCCCCCGCGCCCGGGGTGGCGGCCCTCTCGAGGTACAGAGCTGGCCCGCGCCCGACGACGACCGCGGCCGCCAAGCCCTAGAACTCCGCGAGGGACTTCTGGAAGCGGTGTCGCTCCTCGGGGACCTCGACGGGGTACTTGCCCGTGAGACACCCGAGGCAGAGCTCCTCCGCGCGGAGTCCGATCGACTCGACGAGCCCCGGGATCGACAGGTAGTGGACGCTGTCGGCCCCCACGATCGACGCGATCTCCTCCTCCGTCCGGTTGTGGGCCACGAGCTCCTTGCGTTCCTTCATGTCGATGCCGAAGTAGCAGGGGGCCCGGATCGGCGGGCAGCCGATCCGCACGTCGACCCGCGTCGCTCCCGCGATGCGGACCATCTGGACGATCTCCCGCAAGGTGGTTCCTCGCACGATCGAATCGTCGAGGAGGACCACGCGCCGGCCCTTCAGGAGCCCCGGCACGGGATGGAGCTTCACCCGGACCTCGAGCTCCCGGCGTTTCTGGTCCGGGAGGATGAACGTCCGTTCGACGAAGCGGTTCTTGATCAGCGCTTCGGCGTAGGGGATCCCCAGGACCTCCGAGAATCCGAGCGCCTGCGGCCGCGCCGAATCCGGCACCGGCACCACGAGGTCGGCTTCGACCGGGGCCTCTCGCGCGAGCCGCATGCCGATCCGGTGGCGGACGTCGTAGACCGGTTGCGTCTCGACGATCGAGTCGGGCCGAGAGAAGTAGACCCATTCGAACATGCAATGGGCGCGGTCCCCCGAGTTCGGGATCCGGGACGTCCGGACGATCTGGCCCTTCTCGAGAACGAGGACCTCGCCCGGCGCGACGTCCCGCAGAGCCTTGCCGCCCATCAGCTCGATCGCGACCGATTCGCTCGCGACCGCGACCCCCCCATCCAACGTGCCGACGACGAGCGGCCGGATCCCGAGCGGGTCGCGGAACGCGAAGACCCGGTTGCCGACCAGGAGGACGACCGCGTAGCCCCCGACGATCTCGGTGCACGCCCGGCGGATCGCCGCGTCGAGGTCGCGGGTGCGCCCATACTCGACCGCGATCGTCTGCGCCATCGTCTCGGTGTCGGCGTTGCCGAGGAGGTCGATCCCCTGCGCCTCGAGGCGCCGGCGGATGCGGCCGAAGTTCACGATGTCGCCGTTGTGCGCGATCGCGGCGTCCTCGTCGTGCATCTTTACGACGATCGGCTGGGCGTTCTCGAGGTCGCTCGTCCCGGTCGTCGAGTAGCGGACATGGCCGATCCCGACGGACCCGCGCAGGGAGTCGAGAAGTTCCTGGGTGAAGATCTCGTGGACGAGCCCCATCCCCTTGCGGTGGTAGAGCGTCCCGTGGCTCGTCGTCGCGATGCCCGCGGACTCCTGGCCGCGGTGCTGAAGGGCCCGGAGACCGCGGAAGAGGGACGGGGCGGCGCCTTTCCCCTGAAGCGAGACCCCCACCACGCCGCAGAACTCTCGGACCGCCATCGGCTCGAGGGAGGGCTCCCGCGCTCCCCCAAGTGAGCCACCCGGCTTCGGGTCTTAAGGGGTGCGGGGAGGCGAACGTGCGCGAGCGCCATCTGGGGGCGGCGAGGCAACCGCAGCTCGATACCCCAACGGGGGCCGACGCTGCCCCACCGGAGCGCGGATCGATCGATCCGGTCGCGCCGTCGCGCAAACCCCACCGGGCCCCGTACGAGAACTCCTTACCCCCGGGCCTTGCGACCGAGGGCCGATGGGTCCGAACCGGTCGGCGGACCTAGAGGGGGATGCGGAGCCGCCCAGCGCGGCCGACGGCTCCGCCCGGAGACGCTCGCTACCCGAAGAGGGCGGAGAGACCTTCGGCGGCTTCCTCTTCGGAGACGCCCTTCTCTTCCTTCTTCTCCTCTTCCTTCTTCTCGCCCTTGCCTTCCTTCTTCTCGGCCGGCGCGGCGGCCGGCGCGGGCGCGGCGATCGTCGCGGCCTTCGCCAGGACCTCGGCGAGGTTAACGCCTTCGAGCGAGGCGAGCAACGCCTTCACGCGGGCCGTGTCCGGGGCGACCCCGGCCGCGGTCAGGACCCCGTTGAGGGCCTTGTCGTCGATCG
>JAKAVH010000175.1 GCA_021827545.1 Thermoplasmata archaeon | reverse complement strand
CTCCGGCCTGTCGGACCGACAGCTCCGAGGTCTCGTTCGCTCGGCGGCGGAGCGGAGCTATCCGGAGGGGGCGACGATCGTCAAACAGGGGGAGGCGGGCATCGGTCTCTACCTCATCGTCGAGGGAAAGGTCGACGTGCGCCGCCGGTCACGGAAGCTCGCTAGCTTGGGTCCCGGCCAATTCTTCGGAGAGACCGCCCTCTTCCGCGATGCACCTCGGACGGCCGATGTGATCGCGGCCGAGCCGACACGCTGCCTCGTGCTCTCGCGCTGGGAATTCTGGGGATTTGCGATGGAGCGCCCCGAGATCCTGCGGAGCATCATCGAAGAGATGGTGCGCAGGCTCGCCGAAACCGATCAAGCGCTTCCCGATTGAAAGGGCCGGTCCTTTCTACGGACGGACCCTGCTTTCCCGCATTCAAGTCGGATGTCGTGGGCCGAAGGGAGTTCACTCGTCGTCCGGCAACCGGTCTTTGAGCAACCCCTACGTCTTTCCGCCCTATATTGGATAGCCCCGGGATACTCCGTGTGCGGCTGGGCAGCTGCCGCGTAGGGTCCGGCGGCCGTGGCGCCAGGCTCGACTGTTCGGAGGCTTTCGGGGCGGATGCCGCCGGTCTATCGGGCGAGCAACGAGGCCGGGGAATCGCTGTCGGTCGGGAAGTTGAAGCACCGATCTGTTCTCGGCTGGCGTGTTCGTCGGACCGCCGCCGTTACGCCGGCTCCGCAGGATGGCCGCCACGCCAGTCCCGACCGCCGGAACAACCACGCCGACCGAATCCAGACCCACACTGGCGTCGTGCTCGTTAGAGGTGCTGTCCCAATCCCGCTTACATCATCTCCCTCGGAGCGGTTCGATCTCGAACAACCGGAGGACCCGCTCCACATCCGTCGCGTCCGCCCCTTCTACCGCGCCGTAAAGCCGGAGCGTCTCCTGGACCCGAAAGTCGTCAGGAAGGCCGTCCCAGTCGGAGAGAAAGTGCAGTCGGTCCCGTGTTCGCTGGTCCTCGACGGCTAGCTCCTCAATCAAGACCGAGCCGCCCTGTGGTCAGAGTTTCCCCGCGAGCGTGCGGAAGAGCCTGGTCGTCCCCACGCCGTTTGGGCCGAGGACGACATAGACGGCGGGCTCGCGGAGTTCGAAAGCGAGGCCTTCGAGGGCACGCCTTCCCCGGTAGCCAGAACTCAGATCGGGGCAGCCCACCACGGGCGGCGACGATGAGTCGAGGACCGCCGGCATAACTGTCATGATGAGACCGCCTTCACATCGGAGATAGGTATCGTTCTTGATCGATGAGGCGGCTCGAGGCGACCAAGAGCCGGGTGACCAGCGCTAGGAATCCCAGCGCCGTTCCCACCATCACGTCGTGGTACGCGGATCGGTTGGCTCCCTCGGCGACGATCAAGACTAGGATAGGGGGGCCACGCCGAGTAGGGGGGCAAGGCCGACCGGCGAGTTCAGCTCGGCCCGGCGCGTCGAGAGCGCGGACCAAATGATGCCCCGGATCGAGGCGAACAAGGCGCTCGCGTACGCCATCGGAATCGTGTAGCCCAAGATGGCGTCCTCCAGGTCCGCCGAGATCGCGTTGCCCGCGGCGAGGTATCCTCCCAACCCGACCGCGAGAGAACTTCGCAGCACCACGGTGGTGAGCACCGCCGTAACCAGGAGCCTGTTGACGAACAGGGCCCGAGGTCGTACGCCGTAGGCGATGAAGTATTCGAGCACCCCCTTCGATCGGTCTCCGACAAGCCGCATCAGTCCGCCTATCGCTCCGAGAGATGCGAAGAGGGGGACGTCTACCGGAAAGACCGCATCGAATTCGGTCGTTCCGTGCCCCGTCCGGAGCAGGGCGACGGTCAGGAATAGCGAGACAATCACCCCGATCGCTAAGTAGAACCGGCCGATCTGGGCGCCCCTTCGAAGGGTAACGAGGGTTAGCGAAGGCAACGTGCGATCCGCCGGACTCCCCAGGACCGGGCCCGGGGGACATGAGATTTTGTAATAGGTCCGAAGCCCGATGAAGGAACACCGAACGGCCCCGTCGCCGCGAAGCGTAGGTATTTGGCTTGGGAGCCCCTGCGGTACTTCTGTTTGCATGCTGAGGTTCCGGGGCGTAAGCAAGGCGTACCGGAACAGCGAGCGCCCCGCCTTGATCGATGTGTCGTTTGATGTGGGGCCGGGAGAGATCGTCGGGTTAGTCGGGCTCAACGGGGCCGGCAAGACGACCTTGATTCGGTCCGCGATCGGCCTGTTGATTCCCACGTCGGGCACGGTCGAGGTCGACGGCCACGACATCGTACATGACAAGGCCGCAGCGTCCCGGGGGATCGGATGGGTGCCCGAGATACCGGTGTTTCCCCCTCGGGATTCGCTCCTGTCGATTCTCGAGTACTTGGCAGGGTACTACGGGGGAACTGCGGGAACGCTCGAGGAGTGGGCCGGCCTTCTGCGCTGGGTCGGGCTCCAAGAGCAGGCGACCCACCGCTTCTCGACCCTCTCTCAAGGGATGAAGAAGCGGTTCGCCATCGCGGCCGCGATGCTCGGAAATCCGCCGAACCTCTTGCTCGACGAGGTGCTGAACGGCCTCGACCCCGAATGGATCCGGTTCACCCGCGAGCTGATCCTCGAATGGCGGCGGCAAGGCCGTTCGGTCCTTCTCTCGTCCCATCTGTTGGGCGAGCTAGAGGGCGTCGCCGACCGGTTCGCGTTCATCCACCAAGGACGTCTCTACGGCGTCTGGCCGAAGGAATCGATTAGCGCCTCGCTTCCTCCGCGGTACCTCCTCCGGATCGCGAACCCCGATGATCGCGTCGCCGCGCTCCTCGGGGCGATGGGAGATCTCCAACTGTCGGCTCCGTGGTACATCCTCGAACGACCCCGCGCCCCGCCGGAAGCGGTCACGGCCGAGATGACCCGGGCCGGCTACGTGCTGCAGGAGTTTCGCGTGGAGGAGGCCCACCTCGAAGAGTTCTTCTTCGGGCTGCTCCGATCCGCCGGGATGTCGACGTGAACTTCGCTGACGTGCGACGGGCATTGTCGAGCGGCTCGTTCATTGTGAACTCGATCCTTCTGCTGCTCGCGGGTCTCGTCGTGGGGTACGTCGGAGGGGGTTCGGACGCCATATTGCGCGCCGGGGGTCCGGGAACCGCGAACGCCGTGGCGACAGCTTGGGTCTTGACGATCTTCGCTCTCGGCATGGCCCGGGGGTGTTCGCTCTCCGTCTTGGCGGAGGACCGGTTCGCCGGTCTACTGGAAGCCCCTCTCGCCCGTCCCGTGACCCGATTCGGCCTCGTCTTCGCCCGATTCGGGGGGGTGGTGATCGCTCTGGCGGTCGGCAGTCTCTTGGGGGCGATCGGCGCGACCCTGGGGTATGCCGCCGGAGGGCGTGGCGCCGTTTACCCTTCGTCGCTCACCGTGAACCTGGGGGTCGGTCTGTTCTTGGCCGGCCTCGCGATGGCCGCGATCTGCTTCCTCGTGATCTTCACCGTGCGATCCGCCCCGTCCGCGCGATGGGCGACCCGGGGGATCTTCTGGCTCGTCTTCATCGTCGCCGCGCTTCTCCTGTCGCTCAGTAGAGCGTCAAGCCTGCTCATCGCGAACCCGCTCCTCCTTGCCCTGAACATGAGCGCGAACGCGATTCCGTACGCGCCTCCCCCCTCCCTCTTCCCAATCCTGTTCGCCGCGTATCAGGGCGTTCGGATCGGAACGGACGGGACCCTCGCGGTCGGCCTGCTCTGGTGCGCGCTCCTCATAGGGTTGGTCGCCTATGAGACCCGCACGTCCGACCTCGTGGGGGCATAGTTCGGAACGGGCGACGATCCCATCGCCGCGTGAGCCCCTCTATCCTGCCGTTCGCCGCCGAACGTGGGCCGGCGCCTCGTACCTTCCCCGGTCCCCTCGGACGGGAGACGGAGCGGATTCGGTTCCTGAATCGCTGCGAGCCGGCCCGCGAAGGCGCCGCCCGGTCGAGGACGGCCGGCCTCTCCAGGGTTCGCCGTCGCCGCGGGGCGTCACCCATCGATTACGGCCGGCGTCGGCGGCGCCGGTAGACGACCAAGACCACGCCGGCGGCCAAGACCGTCGCCGCGACGGAGGCGACCGGTACCCAGAACGCCTCGGTGAGCCCGGAGGCCGCGGTCGAAGACACCGGCGTGAAGGCGACCGTGAGCGGAGCGGGACGCGAACCGTTCACGTCGACCATGCGCGAGGTCGCCGAGAAGCCGGGCGCGAGAAAGCTCGCCTCGTACGTCCCGTTCGGGGCGTCCGTGCGGATCGTCGCCGCGCCGTCCGAGCTCGCCGAGATCGTCGTCCATTGCGGACGCTCATCTTCGGGAACACCCGACGCATTTTCCCACGTCAGGCTGATCGTCCAGTTCGATCCGATCGGAAGGCCGGTCTCGGTGGCGGTCACCAGGTAAGCGACGAGGTACGGGACCGAGAGTTCCAGCGGGGACTGCCCCACCTGCAATTGGCCGGCGAACGTCGCGGGCACGAAGCCCGACACATTCGCGATGCGGTAATCGTACGTTCCGTTCGTTAAGTAGAAGACGACGGTCGTCGTCGCGCTCTCCAAGGAGAGCGATCCGACGGTGACGGACCAGATCGTCCCGGCGGGCAGTCCCGATTCGACGAACGTGATTGGGGTGCGCGTGGCGGAGGCGGGGTAGAACTCGACCGCTTGCTCGACGACTCCTCCCGCGACTTCGACTATTCCCGACGCCGGTTCCGCCACGTAGCCGGTCGGGCCGAACACGTCGAACCGATACGTTCCGTTGGTGGCGAGGAGGACCGCCAAGGGCGACGTGGTCCGGTTGGTGGTTCCGTTGATCGCGGCCGCCCACGACGTCCCCGCCGGAAGACCGGACTCGATGAAGTCGATGGGGTAGCGGGGCGCGTAGCGGACCGCGGCCCAGTATCCATCGCCCGTTCCGGTCGTCTCGGGGTTGGGTGCGATCGAAGCCGGCTCGATCCAAGGCGAGCGGAGGACGAGCTGTTCGGTCTCGCCGGTCCAAACGAAGAGCGACAAGGCGTTGGCCACCTCTCCGATCGCCTGCTCCACCGAACGATTCAGGAGCGCCCACCCCGAGCCGTTGGTCGGCAGGAAGGCGAGCATCACCCGAAGCGCGACCCCTTGGCAGGCGTTGGGAACGAACTGCGCTTGCGCCCAGTATGTGAGGTTCTGATCGGTCGGTAGCGCATGTCCGCACGCGGTCCCGTTGTCGAACTCGCTCCCGACCCACGCGGAGGTTAGGTCGGTGCCGAAGACCCCCGCGATCGTCCGGGAGATGACCCCGCTCGCGGGGGGGGCGAGGCTCTCCTCGAGGTACGGGACCGGACTCGGAAGACCGGGGGCGAGGGTCACGGCCTCGAGCGGAGCGACCGGGAGCGACGAGGGAGTCGTCGAGAGCATTCCTCCCGGCCCGATCGTCGCCGCGGCGAGAACGAGCCGGCCCCCGCTGAGCGCCGCGACCGACCGATTGTAGAGCGAGAACGTAGCGTCGCCCGGCAGCGCGGAGCCGATCGCGGGTCCCAGTCCCGGGTCGCCGCCCCCCAACAGCGGTAGCCAGCAGGGGTTCGCCCGGGTGCACGAGGCAAGTTCGGGGTCGTAGTACGGCGACCCGACGGTCGTCAGCTCGTTCCACCACCACGCCGCGCTCCCGACCGAAGTGGAATTTTGGACCGGGTCGGAGGTGTCGAACGAGTAGTTGGAAAGGTACCCCGCGACGCCCCTCGGGACCGGGCCACCGGATTCGCGCATCACGGGGGTTCCCTGCCACTCCGGTAGCGCGGTCAAGTACGACGCGTACGGGAACGCCCGGAGCAAGAATTCCCGCAATCCGATGAAGCTGAGGGCGTTGGCCGGGAGGTTGAACGGCACCGGCGTGTCGAGTCGGGCCGAACTCGAGTTGGCGCTGACCCACGGGGC
>JAKAVH010000116.1 GCA_021827545.1 Thermoplasmata archaeon | reverse complement strand
CTCTTGATATGGAATCCGTGGTCGGCGATCGCGGGACTCGAACTTGGTCGTCGGCCGCCCGCATCTGGCTCGATAGGCGCGCCTTCATCTCGCGTGGCTTTCGGTTCAGCCGCGCAACCTCTCTTCGCGGCCGGAGAGGTCCGGGCGTGCGCAGAACTCTCGGGAGACTCCGTTTCGACTTGGGGTCCCACTCGTCGACCACCTCTCGGTCGTACCGGCGCCCCCGGCGTCTAACCACACGAATTCTGACCCTTCGCCCGTTCCTCCTACTACGGAATCGGTGATAGGACTCAATGGCGACTGGGGACCGCCTCCGACGGGAGAATCTGACTCGGTACTCCGCAGCCCCTGCTTCACGCGGTGCGGGAGGGGTACCCTTCCCGCACCGCATCAGGGGAGATCACTTTATTAGACTCCACGTAGGTCCCATTTCAGAGGACTTACATGGAGCGGCACAAAGTAGACCGAGAGGTGCTGCGACGTCTCGCGCGGGCGCGAGTGGTCACCACTCGGGAGCTCGCCGAGCTCCTCAAGACCTCTCCCGCCGCCGCCAAGAAGGCCGCACTCCACCTGAGAGCTCGCGGCTTGCTCAAGGAGGTGAAACGGGGGGAGTACGCGAGCGTACCCCTCGACGTTGACCCGGCCCGATTCCAGCCCGATCCCTACCTCGCGGTCCGTAAGGGGCTCCGAGACGGCTACGCCTTCAGCCACGGAAGTGCCCTTGAACTCTTGGGCGGGGCGCAGACATTCAAGCGAACGATCCACGTCAGTGCACCCGACGCCCGAGCGCGTCGGAAGTCGTTCGGTAGCTGGATCCTCCACGTCCACCGCGCCTCCCCCGAGAGGTGGAAGGAAGGGACGACGACCGTGCGTCGAGGCGGCGAGCGGCTAGCGGTCACCACTCCGGAACGAACGCTCGTCGACTTGGTTTCTCTTCCGAATGCCGAGCTGGATTATGGGGAGTCGCTGGAAGCATTCCGGTATCTACTCCCGAGGTCCAATCCGGCAGAGTTCGGCGCGCAGATCGTGTCCAGCCGGAGAGTCTCGGCGAAGACTCGCGCGGGCCATCTGCTTCAGAAATCGCTGGGGCAACATTCCAATCCATCGGAGTTTATGCGAGTCCTGGACGAGCTCTCGAGGGAAGTAGCGTCCGCGGGCCCCTCGTACTTCGCGACCCGTCCAAGAATTCCGTCCAATCGATTTGACCCAACGTTTCGGGTGGTGTACCCCGGTTCGGTGTGAGCTGATGCGCGTCGAAGCGAGCGACCTTAGCGACTCCCTGAGCGAAGGTTTCCCTCCAGCGACCGCAGAAAAGGTCCACCGACTCCTCGGCGTGTTACGGGAACTCCAGGCGGTCGGAGAAACTCGAAATCGGTTCACGCTGAAGGGTGGAACTGCCTTGAACGTCTTCTTATCCGGGGGCGTTCCCCGACTAAGTATCGACTTAGATCTCATGGTCACCGGGTTTCCGGGGGCCTCAGCGAATTCCGCTGAGCTCAAGCGTGTCGTCCGAGTCCTCGAAAGTCTTTCAACGGGGCTTGGCTACTCGACCAATCGAACCCTGACCGAAGCCGCATGCACCCTTAAGCTCGGATACAAGAACCACTTGGGCTCCGCGGATCACATCAAGCTGGATCTCGACTTCCTTAATCGAATCCCACTGCGACTGCCGGTCACCGGAAGAGGACCAAGCCTCTTTCAGGCCGATGATGTCGCGTTTCAAGTCGTAGCGCCGCCAGAGCTCCTGGGACAGAAGCTCACCGCGGTGGCGTATCGAGCCGTCGAAAGAGACCTGTACGATATGTGGCGAATGCTGTCCATGGGCTGGCAAACTCGTGAAGGAGCGCGTTCCTCATATCTTGCCTACTCGCTGCTCCAAGACGCTGAGTGGCATCGCTTGGATTACCCGATCCGGCTCAACGTTGACTACCGACGCGAACGACTCGGAGATGTTCTCAGAGTTGGTGAGACTCCCCCCACCCTCGAAGCGGTCCGGGAGACGGCCCTCGCCTGCCTCGCCAGAGCGAGCCCGCCGTTCACGGCGGCGACACCCGACGAGCAACTGCTTCGAAAGAGGATCCTCCAGGGGGATACGAGCGCGTTCGCAGAGCTCCTGGGAGAGGAGCAACCCGATCGAATCACCGACCTCTCGAATCACCCCGCACTCGCATGGCGGTTACGGCAGATTGCAAAAACACGTCCTTGAGCGATTCGTCTACCCCAAGAATCTGTCCTTTGAACCCGCGATCGGGTCGGGTGGGGGGGGAGCGTCCAAACCCGCACGGATCGGACAGTTCCTGGACACGGGGGGTTTCGTGGCAGCCATGGGTCCCCCAAGCGACCGGGGCCATCCGGAGGCAGAGAGTGGACGGGGGAGCGTTTCCGTGGCTCGGCGAGACATGGCCGACCCTGGCGTCCAGCGAGTTGCCGGACTGTTCGGAGATTCGGAACCGATCCCGGCGGGCGCGTGACGGGGGGGACGGGGTTCCGGCAAGCTGGCTTCCACGGGAACCTTTCGGGCGCTCGGCGGGCGCGTCCGCAACCCCGACATCGCCCAAGGGTCCGTTCTGCCGACATGGACCCTCCGGGTCCCCACCGGCACGGGTCATGGCGCGGCTTTGAGGGCGGGATCACCGGACCCCCGGCGGGGGCGGGATGGCGCAGGGTGAATCGTCGCCCATGCGAGAAGCGGGATCATGGCTTCCCGAAGTTGGATTCCGGCCTCGGTGAGTCGGTACTCGACTCGAGCGGGGACCTCCGCGTAGACCTTCCTCGTGACGAGTCCCAACTCGGAGAGCTCCCGAAGGCGGGCGGCGAGCACTTTTCCTCCGATGCCGCGCACGGCATCCTGGAGCTCGTTGAACCGGCTGGCCGAGCGGTTCCCGAGGACGCCCATGAGCGGAAGAGCCCAGCCTTTCCCTAGGAGTCCCAGCACCCCACCCGCGGGATCGACACAGTACTCCCGCCCGCCGGCGCGAATCATGCACGCCATCTCGCGCGGGAACGAGTGGCGACGGGTATCTCGATTCATCCCCTCCAACGTCCCGGGTAAGTTTCGCGGCGCCCTCTGCCCTCCAATGGAAAGCATAGGCGTTCATGATGGTTACGGTGCACCTTGGGTCGGCGTGGCCCAAGGGTGGGCCCGGGACCTCGGATCCGGCGCCCCCCGGAGCGTCGCAACTACCCGCGCCCTCGGTTTCTTTCACGACGCTTAGGGTGCTCGCCGCCGCTTGAACTCCGCGCGGAGCGCTCCGGAGTATATCCCTCCCTGACCTGTCTCCTCCGATGGCGCGGACGGTCGGCGCAGCGCATGACCTCGTGATCTTGGGCGGGGGAGCCGCCGCGTTTGCCGCCGCCATCCGGGCCGACGAGCTAGGCTTCCGGTCGGTGATGATCAACAGCGGCCTGCCCATGGGAGGAACCTGCGTCAACGTGGGCTGCATTCCCTCGAAATTCCTCCTGGAGGCCGGGAACGAGTATTTCTACCGACAGAGCCCCCAGTTCGCGTGCAACCTGCCCGGCACCGTCCGCTGTGACTTTCCCGAGGCGATCGCCAACAAGGACCGGATGGTCCAACGGCTCCGGAGGGTGAACTATCGGAAGGTCCTGGAGGATCGCGAGATCGAGTACGTCGCCGCCTCCGGGCGCCTCCAATCGGCTCGCACGGTTCGCGCCGGAGGCCGGCTGTTCGAGGGACGGAACGTCCTCATCGCCACGGGCTCCTCGCCGAAGATTCCGCCGATCGACGGCCTCGAGCGCGCCGGATACCTCACGAATCGGACCCTCATGCGGAGAAAGGACCGACCCGAAGAGCTGCTCGTCCTCGGTGGCGGCCCGCTTGGACTTGAGTTCGCGCAGATGTATGCCCACTTCGGAAGCGCGGTCACCGTGCTCGAATCCGCCGACCGCATCCTTCCCCTCGAGGAGCCCGAGGTTTCGGCGGAGCTCGCAGCGTGCCTGAAGCGGGAAGGGATCCGGATCCACGTGGGGGCTCGGGTTCGCGCGATCCGGCGGCGCGACGGTCGCATCGTCTGCGACGTGACGAACGGAAAGGGGGCGATCCCGTGCGAAGCCGACGACATCCTCGTCGCCACCGGCGTCGTTCCGAACACGACCGGGATCGGCCTCGCCGAGGCGGGCATTGCTCTCAACGACAAGGGCTTCGTTCAGACCGACGAGCACTTCCGAACGAACCTCCCGGGAGTTTGGGCCGCGGGGGACGTGACAGGTCGTCTCATGCTGGAAACGGTGGCGGCCAAGGAAGGGGCCTTGGCGGCATCGAACTCGCTGAACGGTGAGGAGCGGGCCATCGATTACGATCTCGTCCCCCGAGCGGTCTTCACGAACCCCCAGGTGGCGAGTGTGGGTCTCACCGAGGCAGAGTACCTCCGTCGCGGGGGGTCGTGCGAGTGCCGGGCAATCGGCATGGACCGCATCCCCAAGGCGCTCACGGTCGGCGACACCCGAGGCGTTCTAAAGATGGTCGCCGACACGAAGACCCGAAGGGTGGTCGGAGTCCACATCGTATCGCCGCTCGCCGCCGACATGATCCACGCGGCGGCGTATGCGCTCCGGGGGCGGCTCACCGTCGAGGACATCATCGACACCGTCCACGCCTTCCCGACCTTTTCCGAGGCGATCAAGTTCGCGGCCGAGTCCTTCCACCACGACATGAGCCAAATGTCATGTTGCATCGAGTGAGCCCGGGGCCCCAAGGAGCGCGGCCGGCGGCCCCGGCCGGGTCCGGCGGGCCGGCCTTGCGCGGCTCGGGGAGCCCGGGCAGCGCTCGGGACGCGGCGCTCCTCCTCATCGTTGCGGCGACTTGCTGCGCCCTACCGCTACTCCTCGCTTCCGGGGTTCTGGCGGGGTGGGTACTCTTTGGCCTCCCCGCGGCGGTCGCTGCCGGTGCTCTCGGAGCCCATGCGCTTTACGGGGCAATGAGAATCCGCGAGAAGGGAGGCCGGAGTCCTCCCGGAGCACCCTGTGCGGGGCGGGTGGACACGTGAGCGCACGGCCGAAGGCTCGGGGCAAGATGCTGCGATGCCCCCTTTGCGAGACCACGGTACGCGCGGATCGGTTGGCGACGCACGTCGGAGAGGTTCATCCACGCGACAAGGACGCCCGGTCGGTACGGAAGGTCTTGCAGATTGCGGAGGCGTCGGATCCCGTGGCCCCCCAGCATCGCCGGCGCGACGATCGCTGGTGGACCCGCGGACGGGTGATTGGGGTGGCGATTGGAGTGGCGATCGTCGTACTGGTCGCGTACGCCCTCGTGCGAGCTCCGCCGACCAGCGTGAGCAACAATGCCGCAGCCCCGGACTTCACCTTCACCGACCCCCAAGGAGCCTCGCATTCGCTGGGTTCGTTCTTCGGGAAACCGATCGTCCTGTGGTGGGTAGCCACTTGGTGCAGCAGCTGCGTGCAGGGGACCCAGATTTTCGCCCAACAGTACTATTCCCAGTACCACGCCGCGGGAGTGACCCTCCTTGAGATCGAATCCTACCACGACCTCGGGCAGCCGGGGCCGAGCATCGGTACCATGGCGGACCAGAACGGCTACGCGGGGCAAGCCGGGTGGATCATCGGAGAGGGTTCTTCCCAAGCCACCAGCACTTACAATCCGAGCGCGGATCTCGAGTACTACTATGTCATCAACGCGCAGGGAGACGTCGTTACCCAAGGGACCCCTTTGACCGGGTCGTTCGGTTCGGTGCTCTCGGCCGCTGAGGGGTCCGGATGAGCCGGCGAGGGGCCCGACCGGTCTTTCCGGAAGTCGCGGCGCTCCGGACCGTCTTTGTCGAGAGATCGTACCTCGTGGCGCTCGTGGCCCTCGCCCCTCCGATCGGTCTGTTGTATGCCTGGCTCCTTCAGGCCGCGCTCCTCGGGACGGTTCAGGTCTGGATCCTGCGGTACGTCACGCTGCCGGAACTCCTGTTTTCCCTGGCC
>JAKAVH010000270.1 GCA_021827545.1 Thermoplasmata archaeon | reverse complement strand
GAAGGGGGTCGAGGAGAATCTCAAGACCGTCGAAGCCCACTTCCACAGCGAAGCGTCCGAAGACGTAGACCGCGCTCTCGAACTCTACACGGACGATATCCTGTGGGAAGCGCACGGCGACCCGAAGCTCGGGAGCCACCGAGGAAAGCCGGCGGTCGCCGCTCGGTACCGGAGCATATGGGCCTGCATGAAGGACGTCGAGTTCCGAAACCTAAGCCGGTTCGGATTGGGTGACAAGGTGGTGGACGAAAGCATCCTCACCTGTCGGATCGCGAAGGAGGGGCTGGTCCCCGTGCCTCCGGGCACGAGAGTGCGCTTCCACCTTCTCCACGTCTTTGACCTCCGGGCTGGTCGAATCAGCCGGGAACTGGTGTGTCTGGACTGGGCGCGCGTCTGAGGGGTTGGAATGAGGAACCCGGTTGCAGCCCGATCGCCTCTCACTTGAACGCTCCACGAGGCGCGGTCCCGGGAGCCTTTCCCGCCGTCGTGTTGCTTCGCCCTGGTCGTCGCCCCCCGAACGTCGCTCCGCACGCCTCGGATCGTTGGCTCGACGTTCGGTGCGTCGGAAGTGGCGGTTGCATCGACTCGAAGCCGGTCTCTGCGTCTGTGCGCACGTGGTGGTGCGACGTGGATCCGGCATCCCCTTCGGAAGACCGGCGGTCGATCACGGCCGCCCCGAGCAGGGGGGTCAGCCTCTTTGGGTCGCCCGAGCCATCGTGAAAGATCGACTCGGGCGTCTACCTGCAACCGACCTTTTCACGGAGGAGGCACCGGAGGCGGCGGCCTTCGGAATCGTCTCGGCCTTCCTTCGCATGGGAGGGAAGCCCCCGGTTCATCCAGGCGCAGTCGTGGACCGCGCCCAATGAGCTCCGGCAGGGTGCATTCCATTATCGTCCGCCTCGGAGGTATCACTGGGACTTCTGTTTCGTCTTTGGTACGTGTTCGGGCTCCCCGGGCCGCTGATGCCCTGAGCAGCTCCTCTGGAAGCCGGCCTCCGAGCTCTGCGATTCCGTGACTGGAACGCGTGAGTCCTGATCTCATCCGGGCACCCCCGAAGCTCCCATCGCTTTGAGCATTCGCCTCACGGCAAGTGCGACGGGAAACCCTCCAGGCCGTCAGCCACCGCGTGTCGGTCATCCCAAGTGGTAGACCCGTCCGAAGGCGTTCCAGACGACCATTCATCAGAGGACCTCCGCGCGCTGAGCGTGCCGTCGACGCGATTTCACCATCTCCCCGAACCGACGCTTGACCGCCCCGAAGATCCCTTCGACCACCGTCCGTCTTCGATACCGGCATCGGAACGCCCGTCGG
This sequence comes from Thermoplasmata archaeon, assembly GCA_021827545.1. Next base: position 4,641 of record JAKAVH010000270.1, on the reverse strand, counting down.
TTTCCTCGTCGCCGAACGACCAGCCGCTTCCACGCGGGCGAGCCCAGCGTCTTGGCGGTGACGTTCGCCTTGAGGTCGATCACGGGAAGACCGCCGCGCGCCTCGATCCGCTCGGCGTTCTTCCGGGACTGGTAGCCCTTGTCCCGCGCCACGTTCCCGACGTCGACGTCGGGATCGATCCGTTCGAGCAACGGCCCGAGCTCGGGCGAGTCGCCCCACGTGCCGACGGTGACACGAGCGGAGAGGAAGAACGGCCACGCGGCTCGGGTCGCCACGAGCGCGTGGAGCTTGACGAACCGCCGTCGGCGGCTCGCCGCCCCGTGGCGCACATCGAACCAGCGCTCGTACTGTCGGATCCCCACGCCGGTGGCGTCCCCGGCGGTGTGGGTCCGCCCCCGGGTGAGAGACGCCCCGGTGCGAACGATCAGGCGCTCGAGATACTCGGCTCCGACGCGGATCACCAGCGAGGTGACCGTGCTTGCCGCGGGGACCTTCCCGCGAAAGCCGATCTTCCGAGCGAGCTCGGGAACGGCCTCGAGGGGGGCGTAGGTCTCGTCGTACGACAGCCCTTCCCGGGTCATCAGCAGAAGAAAACCGACCACATCGCGGGGGTCGGTAGGGGGTCGCCGGGGCGTTTTCGGGGCCTTACAGCGGTAAGGGACGGGAGCCCGTCGGACGAGCTCCTCGAGGGGGTGGTAGAGGAGGCCTTTCCTGTGGCGGAGGGACTGTCGGTAGCGGCGGTGGTTCCGTCGTTGAAGGCTCTTACGAGCCGGTGGGCCAGTGGTCTTCTTCAGGTGCGAAGGGGTTGGGGTTCCCGCGGCCGAACGGCCGCCTCCGCGGTGATGTGTCGACACAACCGCGGCCGCGGAGTGCCCCTTTCAGCGCGGAGTTCCACAGGAACCGAGGGTCGTGGGGCGGGCAAGCTCACGTCAGCCACTCGAGTTTCCGGTTACACATACGAACTGAACGCTCAAAAGGAACGATTCGAGTCGCCCCTTCGATGACCGTCACCGTCCAGATCCTGATCTTTCTCCACGTTGGGGCGGCTATCGCCTGGGTCGGAGCGGCTCTCTTCACCGCGGCGGTGCTCTTCCCGACCATGTGGAGGATGGACCCGGAGGAGCGAGCTCGCTTCTACCGTCGGATCATGCCGCGACTCGGGCCGTACATGCTGGTCGCGAGCGTGCTCACCCTGCTTTTCGGCGGCGTGTTGGCCTACGAGCTGGCCGGCGGGAATCTGTCGGTCTTCACCGCTCCCGGCGCGAGTGCCTGGGCCGCTTGGGTGATGTTCGGGGGCGTCTTCGGCATCGCCGCATTTCTGGTGGGGGAAGTCTACATTCTCCCGAGCGCGCTACGGCTCGAGAAGGTTGTGATACGCGCCCTTGCCAATCCGAGCAAGGAACGATGGGCCGAGATCGATGTATTGGGACACCGGCTCGATCGGATTGCCACGGCCTCGCTGGCCTTGTTCGCGTTGGCGTTGATCGGAATGGCGGGAGCCGCCAGCGTCTGACCCGGAGTTCGCGAGCGAGAAGCACTCACTGCGCTCACGCTCTCCGGATGCCGCCGTGGTCGTGGGCGCATATCTTGGGTCCGATCTCGAAGGGGGGATTCCTACGCGGAGCGCCGCCCAGGTGGGACGGACCGAGCTCACGGGTTCGCAGCGAATTTTATGCGCAGGCGTCCGTACCGGGGAGCGATGGGGGGACGTGAGCGCTCGGACAGCCCATCCCCAATCCTGACCGCGACCGGTATTCGCAAGCGGTTCGGACGCAAGCTCGTCCTCGACAATGTGAACCTTGAGGTCCGGCCCGGTGAGGTAGTCGCCGTCGTCGGCGAAAATGGAGCAGGAAAGAGCACGCTCCTCCGGATTCTGGCCGGGTTCCTTGCGGCCGATGCCGGGGAGGTCGATAGTCGGGGCCGAGTCGGATACTGTCCTCAAGAACCCGGTCTCATCGGACTCTTGAACGCGCGGGAGCACCTCCGCTACTTCGGCGCGGCTAGGGATCTTCCCCCGGGGGATGCGTTGGCCCAGGGACACGAACTGCTCCAGGCTCTCGGGTTTCCCGTGGGGGACCCCACGCTCGTGCAGAACCTCTCCAGCGGGAACCGGCAGAAGCTCAATCTCGTCCTCGCCCTGCTGGGTGAGCCGGAGATTCTGCTGCTGGACGAACCGTACCAGGGTTTCGACCACGGCACCTACGTGAATTTCTGGAATCACGTGGAGACCTGGCGGGACCAGGGCAAGGCCATCGTCGTCGTCACCCACCTTCTGGTGGAGCGCCAACGGGCGGATCGGCTGGTCGAGCTCAGGATCCCGTGCCCTTCCGTCGTGGGAGGGGAACCGCCCTTCGGAGCGTCATGAGTTCGGCGCGACGGATCGTCATCATCGCCGGGATGCAAGGGAGGGACCTCGTCCGTCGGTACGTGGCGATCGCGCTCATGGTCGTCCTGCCTCTGGCGTTCTATTTCGCCCTTCTCCCCAGCCATTATGCCCTCTTGGTCGGCGGTATCGGGCTGGCCTGGTCGGTGTCGGCCGTCGGCCTCTTCGTCGTCTTGGCGTCCCGAGAAACCGACCCTCGCTTGGTCCTCGCCGGCTACCGACCTTGGGAGCTCCTAGCGGGCCGATGGCTCCTCTTGGAAGGGGTCGCCGCGATCCTCATCGGCGCCTTCGCGCTGTTGTTCCTCGCGATCTCGCGTCCCACAGCGACCGGGGAGCTCGTTCTCGGGGTCTCCCTCTCCGGCATCGTCGCGGTCCCTCTCGGGCTCGCGATCGGTTCGTTGCTTCCGAGAGAACTCGAGGGAACCCTGGCGATCATCGCGCTCGTGGGCATCGAGCTGACGTTGCCCACGGACTCCTCGGTCGCCCCGTTTCTCCCCCTCTATGGGTCCCAACAATTCCTCGCCGTCGCCGCCGGGCTCCACGGCGTGACTCCGCCCCCCGCCCCGGTCTCTGTCTCCTACGCGCTCGCCTACACGGCCGCTCTCACGCTCCTCGCCACCCTGCTCTGGACGATGAGGGTTCGCGTGAAACGATCGCTTCACCGACCGCCCTCGGTTCGCCCCTAGGGACGCCTTCCGCGGGGTGCCATGGAACTCCGCACCGGCTTCACGCTACGGGAGACACTCCCATTACGCGTGAGCCGTTGGCGTGGTCCGGCTCCGCGGCGATCGAACGGTTCCGCCCGCTGTGAGGCTCCGAGCGCGGAGAACAGGCCGGGTCTATCTCCCGTCCGATGACGCGGGCGGGGCCCCGGGAGACTCCCGCCTGAGCAATGCGGCTCCGAACGCCATGACCAAGAACCCGAGTCCGATGAGGGTGGTGATCACCGCCGCGAGAGGGTCGCGAAAGCCGCCCCATGCGAACGCCAAGAACGCGGCCACCGCGATGAGAAGGCCGGCCAAGTACGCGTTCAGACCGATGTCGCCCGCAGGGCCCACCGCTTGAACGTATCGCTGGCGAAACGAGGCATACCCGACGGCGAACAGGACCAGCCCGACGACAATCGCGATGTTGCGCGTCGTGTACGACGCGATCTGCGCGAGGTAGCTCACCCAAGCCGCCAACGTGAGCCCGAGCCCGGCGGCCATGAGCATCGCGCCGTCTTGACGACGGTGGGCCGTAATCCGAAAGTCTTGGCCGAAGAGGAACCATCCGGCGGCCCCGATGGCGAAGCCGGGCAGCACGAGGAAGGTCCCGGCCACAATGTACAAGAGACCCGACCAGGGCACGAGAGCCAGCCCAATCCCCAGAAGCACGAAACCGACAGTGACGATGGTCAAGTCGCGTTCGACCCGACCCGCGCGTTCTGACGAGGGGTCAGGCCACCCGGCCATGGTGTTGTGAATGGAATCCCGAAGGGTAATGGTTTCTTCGGACCGATGGCCCCGACCGAGCGTCTCCTAGGCCCGTGAGCCGCCGGAGCCCGGCCCCGGAAGGCGCGTCAGATGTCCCGACTTCAGACCCGACCGACAACCATGGCTTCGTACCCCCCGGCTTCGCGAGGGAGTCAGAAGATCCGGCTCTGGGTCGCGTCCGGCGGAATAGGCATCTCCGCCCCAACCCCGCGTTCGACCGCCATCTCGAACAAGAGCTGCGCGGTGACCGCCTCTTCCCACGCCGCTCCGGTGTTCACGACGATCCGCGTCGAGGATCTCTCGCGAAGGCTCCCGTCCTGGACTCCTTGCATCAAGGGACGAAGCTTGGACCTCCGTTCTTCGTCGCTGAAGAGGGTGCCGGGGCCGCTGGCTTGGGCGACACTGTCCGTCCAGACCACTCGGGCCGCATCCAGGATCAGGGTGTCGATCTCCGGGCGACGATAGCTGTTGATGCTCAGTAGCAACTTCGGTTCGCGAAGCATCGGCTGGGTAACGACCGGGGATTCCGACGTCGTGACAAGCACAATGGCCGAGGTCTCAGCGAGGACGCCCTCCGCGTCCGACGCAAGAGCGATCTCGGTTCCGAGAGCCGAGCGCGCCCAATCCGCGAACTCCTTTCGGTGCTCGGGATTCGGGCTCCAAGCGACGACGCGAGGATTCCGAAACACGGCAACGAGGCACGCCAGGGCGTTGCGGGCTTGGTAGCCGGTCCCGATGAAACCGACGTCACCGAGCGACGGGTCGATAAGGTGAAGCGCCAGA
>JAKAVH010000265.1 GCA_021827545.1 Thermoplasmata archaeon | reverse complement strand
TCCGATCTCCGGGAACAACTGAAGCGGACGACCCTGTTCCGGACCCTCCTGCGCGCGCTCGAGAACTCGCCCGATCATTGCCTTAGCGACGAGGAACTCGGCCAGATCGTCGCGCTCACGACCGCGCCGGCGGACGAGGCCGTGCAGAACATCGTCAACTGGGGGCGATACGCGGACCTCTTCCGCTACGACTCGGACGAGCGTCGGCTCGTTCTGGTGCGCCGGCCGTCGTCGAGCCGTTCCGGCACGAACCGGCCCCCGCCCTCGGGAGGGGCGGCGACCACGGCGCCGGGTCCTGCGGGGGAACGCCTCGCGTCCACCGCGGCGGCGACGAATCCTCCGGGCACCGGGGCCGCCGGCGCGGTGGCCTGATCGGCAATCCCCCGCCTCGGCGCTCGGTAAACCGCACTTCGGGCGGGGCGCTCATATCCCGGCGAGGACGTGGTCGGCCCACCATGGGCGAACTCCAGATCCTGGCCGTTCCCGGTAGTCTACGCAAGAATGCCTACAGCCGCGGACTCGTCCACGCGGCCGTCGAACTTGTTCCGGACGGTGCCCGGATCGGGGTGGCCGACATCCACGACTTTCCGGTCTTCAACCAGGACGAGGAAATGAACCCCCCCACGCCCGTTCGGCGATTCCGGGAACAGGTCCGGGCCGCGGACGCGGTCCTGTTCTCGCTCAACGAGTACAATTACGGCCTTTCGGGAGCGGAGAAGAACGCGCTCGACTGGGGATCCCGGCCGTACCCCGAGAACGTCTGGAACGGTAAGCCGGCCGGCATGATGAGCGCCAGCATCGGCATGATCGGCGGAGCCCGCGCGCAGTACCAGCTCCGCCAGTCGATGGTCTTCGTCAACATGTTCCCGATCAATCGGCCCGAGGTGATTGTCCCGTATGCGGCACAGAAGTTCGACGCCGAGGGACGCCTGACCGACGAAACGAGCCGGAAGTTCGTGCGGGACCACCTCGTGGAGCTCGTTCGGTTCGCGCGGGTCCTGCTCGGTTCGCGCTAGGGTTCGAGCGACCCTGCGCCCCGGCCGGCGCGACACTCGCGGAATCGTTAAGCCCCCCTTTTCCTCCCTGCCCCTCGCGGGCACGTAGATCAGCGGAAGATCGCTGCTTTCGCAAAGCAGAGGTCGGGGGTTCAAATCCCCCCGTGTCCACTCAACGGACGGTCGAGACCCACGCTCGGCCCCATCGTCGTGTGCTCTACGAACTGGGGTAGCTACTCTCGCGGGACCCACGTCCCAGGGGTGGCGGGACGAAGGCAACCCCCGGTCGCGCCGCGGGCGAGCGTCCGCCACGCCGGCCACTTCGCGGTCCTCGCGCGGGCCGGATTGCGGACTCGGGCGCTGCTGCGTCCGGGGTGCGCTGGGTGGCCGACCGCGGGAACCCGCACGGCACCGGGCGGAGTCGCCGCGCGGGAAGCGGGAACGGGGATCTTCGGATCGGGGGATCTCCCGCATGCCCGCCCGTGCCGCCGAAGGTCTTAGAACCGAGACGCGCGATAGGCTCGTCAGATGGCCTCGGACGAGCTCGCCCCGTTCCTCTTCGAGATCTCCTCGGACCTGCGATTGCGGATCCTCGAGGCCCTCGCCGAGCGGCCGCTCAAGCACGCCGAGATCGCGCGCCGACTTTCGATGACCGGCTCGGAAGCGACGCGGCACTTGAATCGGCTCGTTACGGCGGGCCTCCTCGTGAAGGCGGCCCGCGGCGAGTACGCTCCCACACCGCTGGCCGCGGCCCTCCGCGCCGGGTTGCCGTTCTTCGAGTTCCTGACCAAGTACCGGCCGTACCTCCTCGCGCACAACGCGCTCGCGGTGGGGGCGCCGTTTGCCGCCCGGCTGGGGGAGCTCCGTGGGGGAACGCTCACGCGCGGGATGTACGATGTCGTTGCCGTTCAGGAGGCCGCGATTCGCGCGGCGCGCCGCCGTATCTGGGTGATCACGGAGCAACCGTTCGAGCGGGCCCTCCCGATGTTCCGCGAGAAGGTTGCCGCCGGGACCGATGTTCGCATCGTCCGGCCCCGGGGAGCGATTCACGCCGAGCGCGCGGCCGCACGACCGATCGAGCGCAACTACGCGGTGAGGTTGCTCGACGAGGTCCGCTTCTTTCTCGCGGTACTCGACAACACGGCTGGACTTTGCCTGCCGACTCCCGAGGGTCGCATCGACATGATGGACATGCTCTTGCTCGAGGATCCCGAAGGGTGCGAATGGGCCTCGGACCTCTTCCTTCGGCACCTGGTCCCGGGCCCGGGAGTGGCGCTCGCCGACGGGATCGACGGCACCGGACCAGGGTCGGACCAACTGACCCCTCCCCAGTAGCCGCCGCCGAAGTACCCTCGTAGACGGCCCCGGGCCGGGATCGCGCCCCCCGCCGGCGTTCGATGCGGGGAGATGCTCAGCGGGGTGCCGGCCGCATCGTCTCGGGCATCTCTACGCAGACGACCTCCCCGTGCACCGTCTCGATCCCTTGCGCCGAGACCGTCACCTCCACGACGACCTTCCGGGGGCCCACGGAAACTGCCCGCCCTCGGAGGAGGAGCTCCGGGCCGAGGGGCGTGGGCCGACGAAAGTCGACCCGCAGCGAGGCGGTTACGAATCGGTGGGGTGGGGAAGATCCCATCGGACGGCCCTCGGCGCGGAACGCCGCGGCCGCGGCAGTGCCGGTCGCGTGACAGTCGACCAGGGAGGCGAGGAGGCCCCCATTGACAAATCCCGGGATCGAGATGTGATACGGTTGAGGCGTAAACCGGGCGACGGCCTCCTCCCCCTCCCAGAAGCTTCGGAGATGATGGCCCCGATCGTTCAGGCGCCCGCACCCGAAGCAGTGGGCAAGCTCGTCCGGATAGTGGTCCTGGAACGCGTCCATGCTCCGGTGCCTCGAAGCGGCCTTCGGGAAGAACTGTTCGGTGGGACCGACGGATCCCGCGTGCGCCCCTCTTTGCGGGGGGCCGGGAGCGGATTCGGCTCGCCGGACCGGCGGCCCGCTACGGGAGGTCCCGGAAAACGCGGCGTATCCGATGGTCCAACCGGTCCCGGGAGAGCACGCCCACCTCCGTGCGCACGAGCTCACCGTTTTGGAAGAAGAGCAAGGAAGGGATGGAGCGGATCCCGTACTGAACGACGAGCGAGCGTTCGTGGTCGGCATGGATCTTGCCAAAGCCGACGTGCTCCCCCCAGGTGTGTGCGGCATCCGCGAAGATCGGCCCGAACGCCCGACACGGGCCGCACCAGGGCGCCCATACATCGACCACGACCCGGGGATGCTCCCGGAGGAACCGACCGATGTTGAGCGTCGTCAGGCGCTCCGGTGCCGGGGTGCGAGCGGAGACCGACGGCGGACGCTCACCTCCCGATTGGACCGGGCTCGACCCCTCCTTCTCCCGGTGAAACAGGCCTCCGAGCCAGCTCATCGTTTCCTCCCCCGACTTCGGGGTCGAGGGAGGAGCGGGCAAGGCTACTTGGGCGTACCGTCGAACCGGGACCACGTTACACGCCCGCACGGGGCGGAGCGCCTCGGGAGATCGGCCGGTTCGTCAAAGTTTATGGACGACAGGCCCTTGATACGCCCGGCCGCTCCGGTTCCCGGGGGAGGGGGGGTGGCGTCGATGGTCGAGGAGCCGCTCCGCTTGCCCGAGTCCCATGAGGGGCCCGACATCGAGGGCCGCGCCGCACTGCGGGACGGCCGAGAGGTTCGTGTCCGCCGCATGGTGGAGGAGGACCGGGAGCTCCTCGAGGACTTTCTCTCCCGGCTCTCCGACGGCTCGATCTCGGTCCGATTCTTTGCTCCCGTCCCACGCAGCACAGCCCTGATCACCCTTCTCGAGGGTCTCCGTTCTCCCGACCGGTACGCACTCCTGATGCTTACCCGCGAGGGACCGCGGGAGGTCGTGATCGCCCATGCGGAATACGCCCGGGACGGGGCGACGGCTCCGGCGGCCGAGGTCGCCTTCCTGGTCGTCGACGCTCTTCAGGGACACGGATGCGCCACGATCCTCCTCCAACGGCTCGCGCGGGCGGGTCGAGCGGCCGGCATCCGGGAATTCCACGCCTCAGTGCTGATGGAGAACGACCAGATGCTCGAGGTGTTTCACGGCAGCGGCTTCCCGATCGAGGAGTGGTGGGGGCCGGACGCGGTGCAGGTTTCGTTCCCGATCCGCGAGGAACCCACGCTCCCGAATCCCCGTCCCGAGCCCCGAGCGGTCCCAACCTGACCGGCCGCGGTCCTTTTTCGGAGTCGGGGGACGTCTCTCGACCGCGGGGATTACCGAACGCCTAAAATCCCTCGCTCGGCTCATCCGCACATGGCAAAGGTCACAGTGCTCTCCAGCGAGAACGGGCCGAACCTCGTGATGGTGGACGGAAAGGTCAAGGTCGCGCTCTGCCGGTGCGGGCAGTCCTCCCACAAGCCGAAGTGCGACGGGACCCACCAGAAGATCGGGTTCAAGGCCCCTCAGGTCGAGACGACGATCCTGGAGTAGCTGGTCCCGGACGCACTGTTCTGCACGGTCCCGTCGCGGTCGGAATCATGGACGACGGACGCGCCGAGGGACCCGAGCGCACGCCGACGTAGATCCCGCGATGCCCAGAGAACCGGCTCGGACGATGTAGCTCCCGGAACCCTGCGGGGCCGAACGCGGTCCGCGCCACCGACGGTCCGGCGCGCCGGCGATCGTGGCCTTCGACCGAGTTTCGGACCGGGCCGTGGTCGGCCAGGAAGTGCTGCGCGGCCAGCACCGGCGGGTTCCCCGGCGGTACGATCCATGCTTCCGAGTGATCGGAGCCCTGGAGTCCCGTAGCTCTGGGACCGGATCGAGCTCGCGCGGTATTCCGGGGGATCGGCCCGGATTCCGCAATCCCCGATCCGTCCGGCCGCAGATGCCGGGAGAAAATCCTCAGGACTCGTCGGAGCTCCCCCCCTGAGCGGAGACGGCCGATCGCCGAGAAGATACCGGTGCTAGGGTTCAACTGCTCCGCGCGGTGGAGGGGCGGCATCCCTCCCGAACGAAGGCGCACGCTGGGGGCGTTCTTTCGAGCGAGGGCGAGCACCACTCGATTCCTCGCGACTGCCGCGACCCGGAGCCACTTCCTCAGGACGCGGGCAGGCGCCCCGGTCCCTCGGGCGAATTCGCGGAGAGTCCTCGTCCCGGATCACCCCCGCTCTCGAACGATATCTTGGACTGGCCGCACCGCTTTGGCCGGGTCCTTCCCGGCGTCGACGCGGTCGTGTACCTCGCAGACCGCGCGTACGCTCCGGAGCGGGCAGGCTCGGGCCCGCCCCGCTGTGTCACGGGAGGGGAGCAGGGGACGCCCGTCGTCTAAGGTCCCCGGTAGGTCTGAGCGGTCGACGCGGGCCCTTCGGTCCCCGCCGTCGGGCCGTCAAGAAGAATGACGATCTTTCCGGATGCATGGCCGGTCCGGATCTCCTCGAGGGCTGCGGGCGCATCGATGAGCGACACCGTGCGGAAGATCGGGATCGCGATCCGGGCGTCCGTGACCTCCCGGACCAATCGATCGAGGAGTTCGGCGCTCGGCCGCATATCGACATTCGCCACGGTGACCCTCCGACCCGATGTCTCGGGTCGCGCCGCGAAGACCGTGGATGCTCCCCGGCCTCCCTCCCGGAGCAAGGGCAGGAGGGACACGAACCCTTCGGCCGGGTGCATCAGGTCGAGGATCCCGTCGATCCCGTCCGGATGGGCTGCGCGGAACGACGTCGTCCAGTCGGGACGGGCGACGTCCCAGACTTCCTCGGCGCCGAGGCCTCCCAGCCGGGCAAAGGCGCCGCTCCGGGCGACCGCGAGCGCCCGCAGTCCCCGGCGCCGCGCCATGGGCAGCACGAACGACCCGATCCCTCCGGAGGCGCCGACCACCAGCAGGGTGGCGCCCTGGCCGAGCGCGAGCAGGTCGAGGGCATCCAGCGCGGTCATGCCGGCCGTCGGTAGCGCGGCCGCCTCGGCGTCGGAGAGTGAGG
>JAKAVH010000109.1 GCA_021827545.1 Thermoplasmata archaeon | reverse complement strand
ACTGAATACGTTCGACCTGGACCTCGTGGTCGTCCTGGGAACGGTGGTCGCCACCGCAGTCGTGGCCCGATGGACTCAGTTGCCGATCACGGCGCTCGAAATCGTCGCGGGAATCGCCCTCGTCTCACTCTTCCGCTTCACTCTCCCCACGGGGACGGATTCGCTCCTCACCTTTGGAAGCCTGCTGATCGTCTTTCTGGCGGGGCTTGAGACCAACCTCGGATTCCTTCGCACGAACTTCCGAAGGGCGTTCGTCCTGGGATTCGGCGGTTTCCTTGTCCCATTCGCCGGGCTGTACGTTCTCCTCTACTACGGAATCCATGCCCCGCTCCTGGTCAGCGTGATTGGGGCGACCGCGCTCGCCGACACTTCCATTTCGATTGTCTATACGACACTTCAGCAGTACGACCTCGCGAACCTCCCGTTCGGCCGCCTCGTTCTGGCGGCCACACTCTCGGTCAATTTGGTTGAGGACTTCACCGTCACGACGACCACCTTCCTTACTACGCCCGGCTTGCTCTTCAATCTCGGGATCCTCGGGGCTCTCGCCGCGGCGGCGATACTCCTCCCCTACCTATCGAAAGCCGTGGCGCGGCAGTCACCGAGCGCGCTGTTCACGAACATCAGCGCCCGCTCCCTGTTCTTCTCCCTCGCGGTCCTCGCGCTCCTCTCCGCCCTAGTCGGTGTCCCGGGCATCCTCTTCGTCTTTCTATTGGGACTGCTGTTTTCGCAGTTCGTTGGGGAGGAGTTCTTGCGCAACATCCGTCAGATTTCCTTCGCGATCTTCATTCCCCTGTACTTCCTGGCGGTCGGTCTCAAGGTCGATATCGGGTTCGTCGCCGCCAACATTGTGGTCCTCCTCGTGATCATCGCAGCCGCGAGCGCCCTCAAGTTCGCCGCAGTATTCCCGACGGCCCGGAAGTTCATGGGGCGCGAGCGCGCCGGGCCCGTGGCGGTGCTGATGAACACTCGGCTGACGAGTGCCACGGTGATCTTGACGCTCACGCTCGCTCTGGGAATCATCAGCGATCAGTGGTACTCCCTGTTCATCTCCGTGGTCGTCGTCCTCGCCTTCGGATCGGTGGGGGTGCTCCGAATGTTCCCGGCTTTCCGAAGCCCGGAGCGCGCGCGGGAGCTCTTCACTTCCGACCCGGCGATGGAGCCCGATCTCACCGGCGCCGCCGCCCCACGCCCTCTCCAAACCAGCCCTCCGATCTTCCCCTGATGGGCTCGAGACGTCACCAACCTCACCCGATCGATCCCCCCTCGACCTTGAGAAGAGCCGCGCTCCCTCTGGCGCGAGTTGCGAATCACCGCAGGGGCTAAGTCCGGGAAGGAGACCCCCCTCGGGGCCGTTAGCTTGGTTCGGGACCGATTATGCTAGGCCCATATGGTGGCCGACGGTCCGCCCTCGCGCGTCCTTAGAGCGTGTCCGAATGCTTCGGGTAGGGGCCGGGCGTAACCACCGGGCCAACGTTGCCCGACTAGCTGTACGGAGGGGGTACGCAGATTTCACTCGGCCAACGAGCTGCTGAACCAGGCGCGCGTCGGAGCGTCCGTGTCCATCTGCCAGAAGAGAGCGTTCATCTCGCCCCGGTGCTGGAGCTCTTCCTCCACCATGTGCCAGATGATGGTCCGAAGGTTCGCTCGCATTTCGAAGGGCTTTCCGTTCCCCTGGACTCCTCGGATCACAAAACTCCGGTCGAGTCGGGCCGGGGTCAGCGACCTCGCGAGGGCCCGATTGGTCCGGGCGATGCGTCCCACCACCCTTCGGATCTCGGCCGGGGACAAGGCGCCCTTCACCTCGGGATGCGTTTCCTGGCGATCTTTGGGCACGCTCTCGAACCACCAAACGTTGTTGTCGAGGATATGGAGGAAGATGTCCTGGATCGAAGGGAAGGACGCGCCTCGGTCCCTGAGGCGCTCCTCCGGTGCCAACTCGAGCAGTTTCTCCAGGTAGCCCCGTCGAGTTTCCTCGAGCCACTCGATCCAGGCCCTCGCCAAGTCGGCTTCGCCGATCGTCCGAGGCGCGCGCTTCCTCCTCGGGCTGGATGACCGAGCTCTTCGACCCGCCAAAGTGGGTTCCTTCCTGCCGACCCTAGATGCGGCCCGCTCTACTTCTTCGCAAAGTGCGAGATCTCCCAGAGGTTCCCTTCGGGGTCCTCGAAAAACGCGAATCGCTGCCCGTCCGGTCGGGTGGCCGGTGGCTGCAGGAACCGGACCCCTTTCTCCCGGAGCTCGTCATACGCACGGTCCGCGTCGTCCAGAAAGACCGCGAAGTAGTTCCGCTGGAAGGGGCTCTCCTCCGGTCGAACACGCTCTTTGGGAATCTCCCGAGCCAGGCCCTTGGCGGAGACCAGCGCGAGGCCGGGCCCGCCTTTGTCGCCGAACTTCAGGTACGCGAAATCGTCCGAGAGTTCCGCCAGCTTCAGCCCCAGCTTGTCGCGATAGAAATCGGCGCACCGCTTGACGTCACGCACGGTCAACGCGAATGCGTTCACGTGGTCGATCGCCAACGCCTGACCCTCGCGTCGATACCTGTCGAGCCATCCCGTCCAACTATAACGCGGTTTCGTCGGTCGCAGTTGGGTCCCACGATTCTCACCGCCCTTTGGTCCGCTCGGGACCTCGCCAGTAGATCGACGATCCGCGCGATCGTTCTCCCCCGGGCCTCGCGTCGCTGCATCACCGAGTTCCGGGCACGCGGGAATGGCCCCTGGTGCCGTATGATCGCGGGGAAAGCCCCTTCGACTTACGCCTGGAACCGATACTCCTCGCGGAACACCTGAGGGTGGTGACGGTAGTGGAGGATCGTCCTCCGCCCGGCGGAGCGACCTTTCGAACGGGCCGTCCATCGGAACCTCGGAGGAAAGAACGGTTCCCCACCCCGTTCGGCGACCTACGTAACGTTCCGTGGGCCCGCATACGCGGCGTCGCCGAGGGGAGCATCGACCCGTCCGCGGAGGGTCGGGGGTTTCTGGTCGACGGCTACGGGGTGGCCGACGCTAGCAGAGGCCGCCCTTCCACATCGAGGGCACTCTTGCGCTGAACGCCACCGAGTCGGCTCCCAGGAACGCCGCGAGGCGATCGAGCTCCTCCCGGATCTCCGTGCCGACAGCTCGCGCCGTCGGTGCGCCGGGCTCGGCGAAGAGCGCGAGGATCTGGAGGCGTCGCTTCTCCTTGTCCAGGCGGGCGTCCGCGCGCCCGACGAACTCCTCGCCCCGAAGAACCGGAAGGACCCACAGTCCGAACCGACGCTTCGCCTTCGGAAGGAACTGCTCGCGGACGTAGTCGAAGCCGAACAACCGCTTGCCCCGGGCCGGGCTCGAGACCATGTTGTCGAACGGGGGAAGCACGGCGACCCGCGGCGAGAAGTTGTCCGTCGCCAGGTCTTCGAGCAGGGCCACGTCGTCCGCATGGACGAAGCGTTCGTCGCGCCCGGGCAGCCCCTCGACCACCACCCGGCGGATCCGGGAGTCCGCCACTAAGGTCTGCAGGGTCGATCGAATGTCTCGGCAGCAGCCCCGAACGAAGTAGTAGTGGATCTCCTGCGCGGTCGCCACCCCGAGTCCCCGGAGTGCCCGCTCGGCCGCTTCCCGGTCGGCCGCCTCCTCGGAGAGCACCGTTCGGTCGACCCAGGAGGGAAGGAAGGCGTCGGGCAGCCCCCATAGGTTCTGGTTCCCGTCGTGACCAACGACCATCGCCTGGCCGGACATGAGAAGGTGCCAGAGCATCTCGGAGACCGCGCTCGAGGGTTGCCAGTCCGCCGAGTCCCTCTTGGTCCCCGCGTGGTCTTTGAACTGGTTCAGCTGGAGCGGACCGCTCCGGAGTTCTGCGAGGACGCTCTTGCGAAGGTCCCCGTGCTTGGCCAGGAACGCTCGGGCCCGGGCGCGTTGCGTTCCCCAAGAGTCGGAAAGGGAATCCGGATACCGTCGCATGAGGGACGCGTAGATGGGGTAGTCCTCGGTCGCGACGACGCTGGCGAAGGGAATCCAATGCTGGAGGAGGCGCCTCTCGGCCCAGAGCAGCCGGTCGAAGTCTGCCCGCCGAAACGCCCCGACTCGAGTCCAGAGCGAGAGGATATGGGAGGGGGCCACGACGCTGACCGGATCCCACTGAACGTACGGCAGGTCTCGAACGGACTCCACGATGCGTTCGGCCGTGGCTCGGCGTGGGCGCCCACCAGACAGATGCTGTTTGGTGACCGCCAGCCGTCGCGCCGCCTGGAGGGAGGTGCGGATCGGAGCGGAGGTCATCGCGATCACGGCACTCACCCTGACCCTAAGAGGTCCTCCGCCCCGCCCCACGGCCGGGTTTCCGGCGGTGAACGGACCCGGGGCCGCGTCCACACCGCCGGATTCGAGACGACCGGTCGGGTTCGCCCCCGGGCCGGTCCGCAGACCCCCGCAACGAGGGCGTCGGACTCGACCGAGACCAGGGGTGTCCTCGGGAGAACTCGCGAAGGGGTAGGATCGCCTTCCTCCAAAGGGGACGGTCGGGCGGCTTCCTCTTCCCCGAGTCCGAGACAGATCACGAAATAAGGGGAGGGCTCGTCTGCCTCGACGCGCGGACGCTGTGCCGTAACCGGGCAGCTTGCAGCGGCGAAGTGAGGCCCCGAACCGACCCTCGGTTGGGGCTTGTCGGGTGGGCCGGAGCCCTCCCGACCGTCTCGATTTGGCGGACGGGCCCCCTCGTTCGGCCTCCCGTGCCCGACGGCCCTTATCTCCTTGCCACCTTCTCGGCGCGCCCGGGAACGCCCCGATGCGAGTCGACTTCCTCGGCACCGGCGCCGGCAACTTCCGCGGGTCCCGGCGGGGGCCGTGCAGCACCCTCTTCGATTCGATCCTCCTCGACTGCGGGGCGGGAGCCACGGGCCGCCTCTACGACCTCGGACGTTTCGGGGAGGTCGACGGCGTTCTCCTGTCGCACCTGCACTCCGACCACGTTGCGGGCCTGTTCGATTTCCTCCTGCACACGCTGATCTCGGGGCGGACGCGGCCTCTCACCGTCGTCTCGCCCCCCGGGCTCGGAGCGATCCTCCGGGCGGTCTTCGCCGCGAACGGCACCGTTGTCGAGCCCGCCGAGCTCTACCCGTTCCGCCTGGTCGAGTCGGAGGACGTCCACGTCGAGATCGCCGGGTGGAGCGTCCGTTCCGTTCCGCTCGACCACACCGTCGTCAACAACGGCTACCTCCTCTCCTCGGGGGATGTCACGGCGTTCTACTCCGGGGACACGCGCGAACCGTCCGCGGCGCGGGACGTGCGGGCCGACGTCGTTGTCCATGAGGCCACGTACTCCGAGACGTACGCCGCGCTCGCGCGCGAGTTCGGCCACAGCACCGGCGCTCAAGCGGCGGAGACCGCGGCGTCGATGGGGGCCCGCCGGCTCTGGATCAACCACGTGGGCGACAAGCCCGGCTCGGAAACCGCGATCGCGGCGGAAGCCCGCCGGATCTTCCCGGACTCCGTGGTCGTGGAGGACGGGGACCACTTCCAGATCTAGCCCGGACGATCTCCGTCGGCCTCAATCCGTCCGCCGGACGACCGTGCGTCACGGGAGGGTCGCCCGGATCCGCCCGAGATAGGAGCGAGCGGTACTTTCGAGGAGGTCGGCCGTCGACGAGGAGCCCGCGGCGCGGTAGAGCTCGGCGAGGCGGAGCTGACTCTGGGAAAGCTCGTACTTCCACCCGACCCGTTCCCAGAGCGAACTCGCCTCCTCGAGAGCGGCGATCGCGCCCGAGAGGTCGCCCGTCGACGCGAGGTACAACCCCCGGCCCCGCGCCGAGTACGCCCGGATCGTGGGCTGCCCGGAGTCGTCGCCGAGGGACGCGAGCGCGGCCAACGCCTCCCGTGCTGCCTCGGCCTCGCCGGCCCTCGTCGCGGCTTCGACATCGAGGAGCAGGGTCTCCGCGTAGAGAGCCGCCATCAGCGCGGGGGTCCCGGCCCGGTTGGCGAGCCCCGGGCCTCCCGGAGCGCGTCCCGC
>JAKAVH010000028.1 GCA_021827545.1 Thermoplasmata archaeon | reverse complement strand
TGGTACTCCCGCCACTTGTGGCCGCACTTCGTGCACTCGAAGATCCGGGTCTCGGGCTCGTCCGAGCCGCGCGTCTGGCGGAGCACCCAGTACGCCTCGCCGTTGCCGCACTTGGGGCAGACCTCCTGGGTCTTCGGGAGCGTGGCGACCTTGTTCTCGACCACCTCCATCGGGCGGTGCGTCGCGGTCGTGCGTACCACGGCGACCCCCTCGCCGAGCGGGACGGTCGTCCCGCAGGACGTGCACCGCCAGACCTCCGCCGCCCGGTCGGGCCGCATCAGCCGTTTGCATTTCGGGCAGAACTTCACGGGCCCCTGCGACCCGCGAGGGGCTATTTGACGGTTGGCCGAACGCCCGTCAGCCGAGGAGGGTCTCGGGCGTCCCCGCGCTCGAGGGCGGGGCTCCGGGCGGGGCGACGCTGAGCGGCAGGGGAGAGGTCTTCGCTCCGGGAACCCGGAGCCGTCGGACGTGCTCCCAGCGACGCGCGAGGTCGTCCTTCGTTCCGATGTCGTGCCGCACGTAGTACTCGCCCTTCACGAACGCGAGCGCCGACTCGACCCGGTGGCTCGCCTCGTGGATCGCGCTCGCCTCCCCGACGAGCGCGATCCCGCGGGACGAGGTGAGCCTCACGGTCGCCGGCCCGGCCGCCTCGACGCTCCCGTAGAGGACGTGGACACCGGCGGACTCGATCGCGCCCGCGTCGAGCGTGAGGAGCCCCCCCGGCCGCGGTCGGTCGCCGTACCCGGGCGGGACGAGGTACTTCACGACCGTGGAACGGAGCCGGAACTCGAGGAGGTTCGGGTCGACCCGTCCGTTCGCGACACCGGCGAGAAGCGCCCCGAAGTCCCCTTCCTCGTAGAGCGTGAGGACGTTGATCCCCTCGGGATCGCCGAAGCGGACGTTGAACTCGAGGAGGAGCGGGCCGTCGGCGGTGAGCATGAACCCGCCGTAGAGGATGCCCCGGTAGGCGAGCCCCTCCGCGCGTATCGCGTCGACCGATCGGGCGAGGATCGCGAGCGCCCGGTCCCGGTCGCCGGCCGAGAGGAACGGAAGGAGGTGGTCGCGCTGCGAGTACGACCCCATGCCGCCCGTGTTGCCGCCCGCGTTCCCTTCGAGCGCCCGCTTGAAATCCTGGACCGCGGGCATCGGGTAGACGCCCGAGTCGGTCACGAACGCCATGAGGCTGAACTCCTCGCCGTCGAGCTTCTCCTCGAGGAGGGCGCGCCCGCCCTGGACGAGGAGCGATTTGGCGTACATCGCGCCGTCCTTCGGGTCCGTGAAATCCGACCCCTGGACCCAGACCCCCTTGCCCGCGGTCAGGCCGTCCGGCTTCACGACGAAGGGGCGCCCGAACTCGGCGACGGCCCGGTCGACCTCCTCGACCGTCCGCGGCGCGACCCACTTCGGCTGGCCGGAAACGCGGCGGCGCTCGAGGAGCTCCCGGCAGTAGAGCTTCGACGACTCGATGCGCGCCGCCGCGCGGTCGGGCCCCACGACCGCGACGCCGTGGGCGCGCAGCACGTCCGCGACGCCGGCGGCGAGCGGGGCCTCGGGGCCGATCACCGCGACGTCGACCCGTTCCTCGCGGGCGAGTCCGGCGAGCCGTGGCCCGTCGTTCGGGTCGGTCCGCACCGCGCGTCGGGCGATGGCGTCGAGCCCGGGATTCGCGTTCGCGCTCGCGACCACGACCTCGGCCCCCGACCGGTGGAGGGTGGCGGCGATCGCGTGCTCGCGCGCCCCTCCTCCCACGACCAGAAATCTCATGGGCGGTCTCCCGGGAAGCGGCTCAGGCTATAGCCCCGTCGGCCCGGCCCGCGCGCCGGTGCCCCGGCGGGGAGGGCGTCCCGCCACGCTTAAGAAGAGAGGGAAAGTGGGCCGTCCTCCGGTAGCGCCGATGGAGATCCAGGTCACCGAGAAGGAGCACGACCTCCTGCGCGTCGAGTTCCCGCGCGGCGAGGAGACGCTCCTGATCCCGCTCGTCGAGGCCCTCCAGAAGGAGGAGAAGGTGGTCGAGGCCCGCTACTACCTCGGGCACCCGTACCTCGAGCGCCCGACGCTCCTCCTCCGGACCAAGGGCGAGAAGCCCCAGCAGATCCTGAAGCGCGTGCTCAAGGACATGACCGACCTCTACGCCGACCTGCTCACCGACTTCGAGAAGAAGGCCGACAAAGTCCGAGCGTAGCGGGAGAGCCGCGAGATGCTGAAGGAGTGCGGTCAGCACGGGTACTTCCGGGCCGAGGTCTGCCCGGTCTGCGGCCGGCCCGGTCGGTTCCTGATGAACGACCGGGAGCTCGACCACCTCGGTCGGATCCTCACCGGCATCCTTCGCCACTTCCCGGACCGCTACGGGCTCGCGATCGAGCCGACGGGGTGGGTCTCGCTGCCGGAGATCGTCCGGGCGATCTCCTCGAAGCACTCCGCCTACCACTGGCTCCGGACGGCGCACCTGGTCGCGATCGCCGAGACGGACGCGAAGGGCCGGTACGAGGTCCGGGACGACCGCGTGCGCGCGACGTACGGCCACACGGTCGACGTCGCCCTCGACCTGCCCACGGAGAACATCCCCGACCACCTCTACTACCCGGTCACCGCCGAGGAGGCCGGGATCGTGCTCGAGGTCGGCCTGCGCCCGTCCGACCGCAAGAAGGTCCACCTGTCGAAGACCGCCGAGGACGCCCGGAGCGCGGGCTCGGTCCGCACCCCGGAGCCGATCATCCTCGAGGTCGACGCGAGCCGGGCGCGCCGCGAGGGGGGCCTCGTGATCATGAAGGCCGGCAAGACCGTCTACCTCACCGACCAGGTCCCCGCGGAGTTCCTGCGGCGGGTGGAGACGCCCGTCCCCCGCGGGGAGAGCGACGCCCCTTAGAGCCGCGCCGGCGTCCGGGGGGTCGCTCCCGGGTCACCGACGCGTGTCGGGGATCCCCCGGATCGTCCGGCCGTTCGGTTACGTGGGGCACGGAACTTGCCGGGGGTGCTCCGAGGCTTGATCGGCCGTCGGGCCCCGGGTGCGGAGACCGCGTCCTCGGGCCGGTTCACGGTGGGATCGCTCGGGGACGTACTGCGAGCCAAGCCGAATCGTGTCGCTCTCCTCCGGCCGGTCCGCGCCGCGACCGCTCCCGACGCACCGCCGCCCCGAGCGCCCGCCGCAAGGCGGGGCCGGGCATCGGGTCCCAGAGCGGACCCGTTTCCCCGGCCCGGGTCCCCCCGGTCGCTCAGGCGAACCCGCTGTTGCCCACGTTCGACTCGTACTGGGTAACGACGTAGACGCCGATCGTGAGGCTGCTCGCGACCGGGTACGGATTCGTGAACACGAAATAGTACGTGTCGGTCACCGGCGCGGAGTAGACGATCCGCGCGTCGGCGCTCGGGCCGGCGGACCACGCCGGCGCGGGGAGGCTCCCGTTCCGGAACTCCGCCCAGGCCGTAGAGTTGTAGACGGCGAGTCCGATGTTCGTCCCCGCGGGGGCGTAGGTGGAGAAGTTGCCGATCACGTAGTCGCCGCCGGTGATCTCCCCGTAGATCACGGTGAAGTTCCCGGGGCCGATCTCGTAGCCGCCCTGGGTCGTGAGGGGGTCGCCCGTGAGGACGGGAGGCCCCGAGAGGACCGCCGGGATCACGGCGTAGGCGAGGCCGAGGACCACGACCACGACGATCGCGGTCCGGAGCGCCGCCGTCAGCCGAAGGCGGAGACGGACCTTCCGAGGCGCGCGCGGGACGTCCCGGGCGCGGACCGGGTCGCCGGCGCCGCAGATCTCGCACCGATCGGCCCGCGGAGGAACGGCGACGCCGCAGAACCGGCACGCGCCCCAAGTGCCGCTCGGGTCAAGGGTCGCGCTCACGGCCGGGAGGTCGACCCCCGCGAGCCCCTTTTGGGGTTTCGTACGAACCCGTTACGGCCCCCCGGACGACCGTTCAGGCCTTGCGCTTCGGGACGCCGAGGTTGACCAGGACGTTCTTGCGGCGGGTGTAGGTCCGGACCGCATCCCGCCCCTGCTCGAAACCCAGCCCGCTCGACTTCGTGCCGGCGAACGGCGACTGCGGGTAGGTGATCGGCGCCTCGTTGACGACGACCATCCCCGCCTCGAGCCGGCGCGCGACCGTGTGGGCGGTCGAA
The DNA here is from genome assembly GCA_021827545.1 of Thermoplasmata archaeon. Next base: position 1,897 of record JAKAVH010000028.1, on the reverse strand, counting down.
AGGTCTCGGGTCCACACGGCGCCGAGGAGCCCGTAGCGGGTCGAGTTCGCGAGGCGGACCGCCTCGTCGGCGTCGCGGAACCCGGCGGCCGCGAGCACCGGGCCGAAGATCTCCTCCGCGACCGCCCGGGAATGCTCGGGGACGTCGACGAGGACCGTCGGTCGGAGGAAGTTGCCCGACGCGAGCCCGGCCTCCGTCGCCCGAGCGCCTCCCGTCAGGAGCTTCCCGCCGTCCGACCGCGCGTCGGCGACGAACCCGAGCGCACGCTCGAGCTGCTCGGGCGACACGACGGGACCCATCTCGACGCCCTCCGCGAGGCCCGGACCGAGGCGCAGCGCCTCGGCGACGGTCCGCACGCGTTCGAGGAACGGTTCGCGGATGCTCTCGTGGACGTAGAGGCGCGAGGCGGCCCAGCACATCTGGCCCGCGTTCTGGAAGATGCCGTACCCGATCGCCCGGGCCGCCCGGTCGAGGTCGGCGTCCGGGAAGACGAGGACCGGGCCCTTGCCGCCGAGTTCGAGCGTGAGGGGGCGAAGGTGGCGGGCGGCGAGCGCGGCGATCCGCTCCCCGACCTCGACGCTGCCCGTGAACGTGACGGAGCGACATCGCGGGTCCTCGACCAACGCCTCGCCGACCCGCGCGCCCGGCCCCGGGACGACGTTCAGGATCCCCGGCGGGACGCCGGCGCTCTTCGCGAGACGGGCGAAGGCGACCGCCGTCGCGGGGGTCAGGCTCGCCGGTTTCAGGACGACCGCGTTCCCCGCGGCGAGCGCCGGGGCGACCGACCGCACCGCGAGGAGAAGCGGGTAGTTCCACGGGGCGATGTGGACGGTGACGCCGAGCGGCTCGCGCACCGTGTAATCGAATCGAGGCCCGGGAACGGGGATCGTCTCCCCCTCGGTCTTGTCGGCGAGCCCCGCGAAGTACTCGAGGGTACGGACGACGTATCCTACGTCCGCGCGCGATTCGCGCAGTGGCTTGCCCATATTGAGCGTCTCGAGACGGGCGAACGTCTCCGCGTCGGCCTCGAGGAGGGCCGCGAGCCGGAACAAGGTCCGGCCCCGGCGGGCGCCGTCGTCCTCGGCCCAGTTCGTCTCCCGGAACGCGCGCTCCGCGGACTCCATCGCCGCACGCGCGTCGTCGACCGATCCTACGGCGGCCCGGGCGAACTCACGGTTCGTCGCGGGATCGACGATGGGGCGCCGCTCCCGCTGGATCCTCCCCCCGAGCCGCCGCTGGGAGCGCTGGCCCCGCAGCCCGCCGCCACAATGGCCAAGAGGGCGCTCAGTCCAATGGTCAGAAATACTTTTGGTTGTTTCATCCTTCTAATACCTCCCTTAAACTTTAGCTTAGAGGAAAGCCGCCCAAAAAAAAATCAGGGGTCCCCCCTGATTTTAAGCCCACCTTATTTTAAGCCCACCTTATTTTCTGCTGCCGCCGGAATTCACAACCGGCCGGCGCGGTGCAGATACTTGAAGATTACCTGGGCGGCCTGAGCACGGGTGGTTGTGTCCGCCGGTTGGAAGGTGCCGTCGGGGTAACCGGCAACCAAGCCGGCGCTCGAAGCGGACGCCACCCCCGCTTGAGCCCAGGGGGCGATGTGGCTCGCGTCGGTGAAGGTGACCGTACTGCCCGTCGCCGCGCCGCTGCCCAATAAGCGCGCCAGCATCATGGCCATCTCCTGCCGGCTTAGGGAACCGTCCGGGTCGAAGGTGGTGGGACTCTCCCCTTGGACCAAGCCTGCCTTGACGGCTGCCGCCGCTTAGGGGGCGAACCAGTACGAGGACGACAAGTCGCTGAAGGCGGTCGTCCCGCCGGGCGTCAGGCCATCGGCCAGCACCAAAAGCTTGGTGAACTGGGCACGGGTCAGGGCACCGTTCGGGTCAAAGACCCCCGG
>JAKAVH010000052.1 GCA_021827545.1 Thermoplasmata archaeon | reverse complement strand
TCTCGTCCAGTGCTTCAACCTCCGGATCGGCGAGGCCGAAACGACCGGCCTCGACTACCTCGGTCTCCACCCGGTATAGGACCGATGACGCTCGTCGTGAAGGTCGGTGGTGCCGACGGGAACGCGATCGCCCCGGTGCTCGACGAGCTGGCCCACCGGACCGACTGCGTCCTCGTGCACGGCGGGTCGTCGGAGGTCGACCGTCTCGGAGAGGCGCTGGGACGCCCGTCCGAGTACTACACGTCGCCGAGCGGGGTCGTCTCCCGCCGCTCCGATCCCGCCCACCTCGAGGTCCTGGTCCTCGCCCTCGCGGGCCGGGTCCAGACCGAGCTGGTCCGCGGGCTCCTCGCCCGGGGGGCCCGCGCGGTGGGTCTGTCGGGGGTCGACGGTGGTCTCCTCCGAGCGAAGCGGAAGGAGGGGGCCCGGGCCGTGATCGACGGCCACGTCGTGCGCCTCCACGACGATCGCTCGGGCAGCGTCGAGGCTGTGCGCGCGGAGCTCCTCACGGTGCTCCTACGCTCCGGCTACTTACCGGTCGTCGGTCCCCCGGCGGTCACCGATGCGGGCGAGGTCGTGAACGTCGACGCCGACCGTGCGGCCGCGCGCGTGGCCGGGGCCCTCGGCGCGGAGGCCCTGGTCCTGCTGACGAACGTTCCCGGGCTGTTGCGAGACCCGGACGACCCCGCGAGCCGCATCCCCCGGATCCCTCGGGCGGAGTGGGAAACGGCGCTTGCGTACGCGAAGGGACGGATGCGGAAGAAGCTCCTCGCCGCGCGCGACGCGGTCGAGGCCGGCGTCCCGCGTGCGGTCATCGGACCGTCCGATCGGCCCGATCCCGTCCGCAAGGCCCTCGATGGCGAGGGAACGGTGATCGAGTGATCGCACCGGAGCGCTCCCATGAGTTCGGTGTTCCCCCCCTCCCCCGGCTCTCCCTCGTTCGCGGCGAAGGAGCCCGGTTCTGGGATGCGCGCGGACGATCGTACGTCGACCTCGGGGCGTCCCACGGGGTCGGGAACCTCGGTGCCTGCCCGCCCGAGGTCGTCCGGGCGATCACCGAGCAGGCCCGAGAGCTCATCCATCTCGGGAGCGGGTACGCAAACCCGGTGCGCACGGCCTTCCTCGAGCGCCTCCTCGCCCTGCTCCCGGCCTCGTTCTCGCGGGTCTTCCTGTCGAACTCGGGGACCGAGGCCGTCGAGGCGGCGATCAAGATCGCGCGGTCCGCGACCGGCCGCACGAAGGTCGTCGCCGCGATGCGTGGGTTCCACGGTCGCACGATGGGGTCGCTGAGCGCCACGTGGCGACGGGAGCTGCGGGAACCCTTCGAGCCGCTCGTCCCGGGATTCGTGCACGTGGCGTTCAATGACGCGGCGGCCCTCGAGGCGGCGGTCGACGATTCGACCGCCCTCGTCCTGCTCGAGCCCGTCCAGGGGGAGGGCGGGGTCCACGTCGCGACCGCGGAGTTCCTCGAGCGGGCCCGATCGGCGACCGAACGGGCGGGCGCGCTGCTCGCTTTCGACGAGGTGCAGACCGGTATCGCCCGCACGGGGCGGCTGTTTGCCTTCGAGCGGTGGGGGATCGTCCCGGACCTTCTGCTGCTCGCCAAGTCGCTCGCGGGCGGGGTCCCGATCGGGGCGACGGTGACGACGAACGAGGTCGCGGGTCGATTTCGGGGAACCCATCACTCGACGTTCGGCGGGAGCCCTCTCGCCTGCGCCGCGGGTCTTGCCGCGCTCGAGCTCACGGTGCGGGAGCGGCTTGCCGAGCGGGCCGAACGGCTCGGAGAGGTCGGTCGGCGGGCGCTCGTGTCGCTTCCCCCCGAGCGGGTCCGGGACGTCCGGGGGCTCGGTCTCCTCCTCGGCATCGAGCTGCGGGAGAAGGTCGCGCCGTACCTCGCGGCGCTCCAGGAGCGAGGCTTCCTCGCGATCCCGGCGGGGGCCACGGTCCTCCGGCTCCTTCCCCCGCTCGTGATCTCCGAGCCCGACTGGCAGGCCGGTCTCGCCGCGGTCCAGGGGGTGATCTCGGGTGGATGAGCTCGACCGGCTGGCGCGGCTCCTCCGAAGGTACAGTCCGTCGGGTCGGGAGGCCGCGGCCGTTCGTGAGTTCCTCCGACAGGCTCGCGAGCTCGGCTACGCGACCCGCGTCGACGGCGTCGGGAACGGGATCGCTCGCATCGGCTCCGGCCGTCCCCGGGTGGTCTTTCTCGGACACATCGACACCGTCGAGGGCAAGCTTCCGGTGCTCCGGCGGGGTGAGCGGCTCTTCGGGCGCGGCGCGGTCGACGCGAAGGGCCCCCTGCTTGCGGCGTTGCTCGCGGGGCGGGCCCGGGGCGCGGCGGGGATGTTCGAAGTGGTCGCGGCCGTGGGAGAGGAGACCGACAGCCGGGGGACCCGCCATCTCCTGCGACGAGCGCCGCCGGACGCTCTCATCGCGGGAGAGCCGAGCGGCTGGGACGGGATCGCCCTCGGCTACAAAGGCGCCCTCGGGGTCCGGGCCACGTTCCGGGGGGCTCGCACGCACTCCTCCTCGCCCGTGCCGACCGCCTCGGACCGCGCGGTGTCGTGGATCATCGCCGTTCGATCGCTCGTCGCGGGACGGGACGGGGGGTCGCCGTTCCGATCCCTCACCGCGAAGACGACCGGTCTCGCCAGCGCCCCTCGCGGGCCGATCGAATTGGCCGAGGTCTGCCTCGACCTGCGACTGCCGCCAGGAACGGATACCGCGGGGGTCGAGCGGGAGCTCCGGGCCCTCGAGGGGCCTGACGCCCTCGAGGTGACGGGGCGGGTCGAACCGATCGAGGTGGAGCGGTCGAACCCGGTGGTCACCGCGCTGGTCGCGGGGGTCCGCGAGGTCGGTGGGCGGCCGACGCTCTACCGCAAGGGAGGTACCTCCGACCTCAACCTCGCGGTCCGCGCGTGGGGGGTACCGGGAGCCGCCTACGGCCCCGGAGATCCTCACCTCGACCACACCGACCAAGAGCGTCTCTCCCTCGCCGATCTGGGCCGGGCGGTCCGGGTCCTCGAGGTCGCGCGGGAGCGCCTGGGGCGCTCGCTGCTCACTCCTCGACGATCGGACGAGAATGCTTGATGAAGTCCCCGCGGTCGAGCTCGCGCATCGCCTGGAGGAGCTCCTCCCGTCGGTTCATGACGATCGGGCCGTACCAGGCGACCGGCTCGTGAAGCGGCCGACCCGAAACGAGAAGGAAGCGCAACCCACGATCCCCCGCCGTCGCCCGAACCCGCCCCTCGGGGCCGAAGAGGGCCGTCTCACCGCCGGTCACGGGAGCGGAGTCTCCGCCGTCGAAGCTCCCCTCGCCGTCCACGGCGTGCGCGAAGACGGTGTACCCGCGGGAGGTCGGGAGCTCGAACGTTCCGCCCGGGACGACGGAGACGTCGAGGTATGTCGGATCGACCGAGATCCCCCGGACCGGACCCTCGACGCTCCCGAAGCGCCCGGCGACGACCCGGATCCGGTCGCCGGCATCGTTCGTGACGACGGGAAATTCGCCGGCCGAGAGTCCTCGGTAGGCCGGGACGCTCATCTTCTCCGCCGAAGGGACGTTCACCCAGAGCTGGAAGCCCGACATCGTGCCGTCGGTCTTCTGGGGCATCTCCTGGTGGATGATGCCGCTCCCCGAGTTCATCCACTGCACGTCGCCCGCGCCGATCACCCCGCGGTTGCCGAGGGTATCGCCGTGGGCGACCTGGCCATCGAGGACGTAGGTGACGGTCTCGATTCCGCGATGGGGATGCCAGGGAAAGCCCGCGAGGTAGTCCTCGGGATTGCTCGAGCCGAAGCGGTCGAGCAGCAGGAACGGGTCGAAGAGCGGGACCTCGTTGTTCGAGAACGACCGCTTCAGTCGGACGCCGGCCCCCTCGAGCGTCGGGACTCCGGGGAAGCGGTGCGTGATGGACCGTACGGGTTCGGGCATGGTCGTAACCTCAAACCATCGAATTACTTTGGGTAACTTAAAGGGGAGGGGGCGTCGAGGTTACTCGGCGGCGGTCCCGGAACGCGGTCCCCCCCGGATCATCCCGCACCGACCCCGTCCCGGGTTTATCTGGGAGAACGGCCTTTCACCCACCCATGGCGACCCGCTTCTGCAGTAGCTGCGGCCGGCCGCTCGTGACCGGGGCTGCGTTCTGCCCCAACTGCGGCGCGGCGGTCGCGCCCGGACCGACCCCGACCGGCGGTGCGACGGTGGCGGGGGCCGCGGGCGGAGTGCCGTTCGCGTACGCGCCCGCACCGGCGGGAAACTATCCGGGGACCGTCATGGCCGGCCTGCCGAACGGTCCGACGCCCGCGAGCCGCTCGAACGACCTCTCGGCGCTGTCCGCGGCGAACCTCGCCGCGATCCTCGCGCTGATCGCTGCCGTGGTCTCGTTCCTCGACCTCACGGCCGGCCGTATCGGTACCGCGCTTACGGTCGCTCCGGGCGGGACAACGAGTACCTCGGTCACCCTACCCGACCCCCGCCTGCTCGCGGTTCTCCTCATCGCGGGGGCGGCCTTCCTGATCGCCGAACTCCTCCTCTGGCGTGTCGGCTTCCGCCACCTCGCCCATGTCGACCCGCGGTTTGGGAGCCCCGCGACCCTCGCCCTTGTCGCGATCGTCGGTTTCGTGGTCGTGTGGGTGGGGGTCGCACTGCTGCTCAACGGTCTCTACAGCGCCGTCGCGTGCGCCGGATCGGGCGGCCCGCTCACCGTCTCGTGCCTCAACACCTCGACCTTCTGGATCGGGCTCGCCCTGGTCGTGATCGGGGCGATCGCAGCCCTGGTCGGCGAGATCGGGGTGCTGATCGGGATCTGGCGGCTCGGGACGCGCTACGACGATCCCCTGTTCAAGGCGGCCGCGATCCTGACCCTGATCCCGATTCTCAGCATCGTCGCCGCGATCCTCATCCTCGTCGGGGTCCACAACGCGCGAGAGCGGGTCCAGCGATTGGCCGTGGGGGTCCCGCCCGCGACGCTGTAGCGGCCGGGTCGCCCCGGCCGTCCGGTCCAACTCCGTCCCCCGACCCGACCATCGGTCTAGGGAACACGGGCGGAGCGTAGAGACACGAGCGGACGCGGGCGCGCTCCCGCTTCGGACCGGGGGATCCACCCTCAGAGGACGCCGATCTCGCCCTCCCGAAGACTCGCTCGCCTCGGCGAGCGGTGCCCACCGAAGGTCGCCACGAGTGGCGTCGGAGGCCGGGCGCCGATGCGGAGAACGAAGCTTAGGGTCTCGGGGCACAGCGGCGATCGGCATCGACCTCGACGCTTCGCGGCCCCCGGGCCCACGCTCCGAAGTCCGCACTCGACGAAGGCGGCGGACCGGAGGGTCGCAGGTGGACCGTCGTAGGAGGGCGGTACCCGGACCGGGGCGGATTGCCGCTCGAGCTAGAGCCGGACGTCGATGCCGAGCCCCCGAGACCGGGCCTCTCGGGCGACCCACTGTGCGGCCGCCAGGTCCTCGACCGCGAGGCCGAGGGACTTGAACAGGGTGATCTCGTCGGGGGCGCGCCGGCCGGGGACCTGGCCGAGGAGGAGCTCGCCGAGCTCCCCCACGACGTGGTCGGGGGCGATTGCCCCCTCGTCCCGAGGAATACGGAGGTCGTCGGCCTCGGTCCATGCCGACTCCCGTCGGTCGACGTACACTCGCGCGCGGGCGACGGCCGCAGTCGTGAGCTCCCGCGCTCCGGGCGCGGAGGCGCCCACGGCGTTGATGTGGATGCCCGGCCCGAGCCAGCTCCCGTCGACGATCGGCGCGGAGCTTCCCGAGACGGTGCAGAGGATCTCCGCGGAACGGACCGCGGCCTCCCGATCCTCTGTGGCATCGACCGGGAGGTCGTCGCGGGCCAGCAACCCGGCGAGGGCGCGCGCCCGTTCCGGCCGTCGGTCCCAGACGCGGATCTCGTCGAGGGTCCGGGTGGCCGCGAGGGCGCGAACATGCGCTGCCGCTTGGGCGCCGCTGCCGAGGAGGGTGAGCCGGGTCGCCTCCGGGCGCGCGAGGAGGCGCGTCGCGAGCGTGCTCACGGCCGCGG
>JAKAVH010000068.1 GCA_021827545.1 Thermoplasmata archaeon | reverse complement strand
CGCGACGAGCCGTTCGGACCGATCGCGCCGATCCTCCGGTTCCGTGCGCTCGAGGACGCCGTTCGGATCGCGAACGCGACGCCCTACGGGCTGCAGGCGGCGGTCTACACCCGCGATCTCGCCCGGGGGTTCGCGCTCGCCAAGCGGATCCGGGCCGGCGGGGTCCATCTCAACGATCCGACGAACCTGCGTTGGGACGCCCTACCGTTCGGTGGCGTCAAGGAGAGCGGGCTCGGCCGTGAGGGGCTGCGCTACGCCATGCAGGAGATGACCGAGATCAAGCTGATCTCGGTGAACTTCGGCACGCCAAGCTAGCGCCGCGGGAGCGCCGACGGGCTCTCCCCCTCGGGAAGGTGCGGCGGCGGGATCGGCGGGACGATCGGCGTCGGGACGGCGTGCTCGGGCGGCCGGTGCGGCTCCCCCACGGCCGAGAGGTGGGGAGCCCGCGCCGCGGCCCGGGGCGGCTCGGGCCCGGCCTCGAGGCTATCGATAGCGTCCTCGAAGGCGGCGAGTCCCCGCTCGAGGAGCTCGTCCTCGAGAACGAGCGGCGCCATGAAGCGCAGCGTCTGGTCCCAGGCGCCGCAGGTGTGCATCAGCACGCCCCGCGCGAGGAGCGCAGCGCGCATCGCCTTCGCGCGGTCTCCCCACGGCTGGCGGCTCGGCCGGTCGCGGACGAACTCGACCCCGACCATGAACCCCCGTCCCCGCACGTCGCCGATCGCCGGGTGGCGGTCCGCCACGCCCCGGAACCGGTCGAGGAGCTTCGGTCCCCGGTGCCGGGTCCGCTCGACGAGGTCGCTCTCCCGAAGGACGCGGAGGGTCGCGGCGCCAGCGGCGAGCGCGAGGGGATTCCCCCGGTAGGTTCCGAGGTGGAAGCCGCGGGGCAGCTCCCGGACCAGGTCGTCGCGGTAGGCGACAACGGCGAGCGGGATCCCTCCCCCGATCGTCTTCGCGATCACCAGGATGTCGGGCGTTACTCCGGCGTGCTCGACCGCCCACATCCGCCCGGTCCGGCCGAGCCCGGTCTGGACCTCGTCGGCGATCAGGAGGAGACCGTGCCGGTCGCAGAACTCCCGCAGCTGGGGGAGAAAGTCGTCCGGCGGGATCACATAGCCGCCCTCGCCGAGGATCGGCTCGACGAGGACCGAGGAGGCCGAATCGACGCCCGAGTACGGATCGTTCAGCAAGTGTTCGAGGTACGCGATCGTGCCGGCTGCCCCGTGGTCCGCGCCGAGGACCGGTCGGTACGGGTCCGGGTACGGGACCCGGATCACCGCACCGGAGGGGAATGAGGTCGTGGCATGGTAGCGGCGTCCGCTCGTGAGATGCACGACGCCCCCGTGGACCCCGTGGTACGCTCCCGAGAAGGCGATCGTGCCCCGCTTGCCCTGCACGTGGTCGGCGAGGTTCACGGCGGTCTCGACCGCGTCGCCGCCGGTGATGCTGAAGAAGATGCGGGCATGGTGGCGCAGCGACCCCGGCAGCACTTCTTCGAGCTCGCGAAGGAATCGCACCCGGGCCTCGGTGGGCAGTTCGAGCGCGTGCCAGATCGCCTTGGTCTGCTCCTCCACCGCGCGCACGACGCTCGGGTGCCGGTGGCCGAGGTTGAGGACGCAGATCCCCGAGACCCAGTCGATGAACCGGTTCCCGTCGACATCCTCGATCGTCGCGCCCTGGGCGACCTTCGGGGCGATCGGGAAGTAGTGCGGGTAGCCGACCGCGTCGGTCTCCCAGCGGGCTTGTTCGGCCAAAAGCTCCTGGGACCGCGGTCCCGGCGGAGGGTGAAGAATGCGGGGGGCGTCCGGGAAGCTGAGCCAGTGGGCCGCGTCGGTCATGGAGCCACCGACCCTGGGAGCGGACCGCGCCATATGAACTGTGGGGCCCGCGAGGCGTTTCGGTCCACATCGGCCGGTATCGGGGTGCGCTCGGGACCGGGGACCGGGTCCGTGCGGCGGTGGGGCAGGGAAACGGAGAAGACCCGTCTGGGTCTCGGCCGACCGCAATGGCGGCGCTCGCTCCCGGGAGGCTTCCCTGACGCGGGACCCGCCGCCCCGGATCGACGCGCACCTTCACCTCAGCCGCTGGTGGAGGGACCTTCCCCGCACCGGCTACCGCCCCGGACTCGAGTACACGGTGCCCGGTCTCCTCGCCGAGATGGACCGGGCCGGCATCGACCACGGCCTCCTCCTCCAGCTGTTCGAGGCGCCGAGCGTCCGGGCGGGCCTCGAGGAGGCCGCGGCCCAGCGGCGAGCTGGCCATGGGCGGCTCCACACGGTGACAACGGTCGACCCGACCCGGGGGAAGGAGGAGGTGCGCGCGGCGATCCGTCTCTGGGACGCCGTGCCCGGGCTCGCCGGCATCAAGCTTTACCCGGGATACAAGCCGTTCTACCCCCACGACCCGCGGCTCGCTCCCGTCTACGAGTACGCCCATCGCCGCGGGCTCCCGATCCTGGTGCACCAGGGGGACACGCTCGACGGGATCGGGCTCGTGAAGTACGCCCGACCGATCGAGGTCGACGAGGTCGCCGGTCGCTACCGTGACGTCCGCTTCGTCCTCTGCCACCTCGGGAACCCGTGGGTGCACGAGGCGGCCGAGCTGGTCTACAAGAACGAGAACGTCTACCCCGACACCTCCGGCCTGCTCGCCCACCCGTCGACGCCGTACTTCGACCGGATGGTCCGCCAGGCCCGCGAGGTCCTCTACGCGACGCTCGTGACGATCGGCCGACCCGACCGGATCCTCTACGGTTCCGATTGGCCGCTCGAGGGGCTAGAGGTCGCGGTGGAGCTCGTCGATCGGCTCGACCTCCCCGAGGAGGACCGCGCGGCGATCCTCGGAGGGAACGCCGCCCGGCTCTTCGGGCTCTCCCGCCGCCCCCGTCGGTCCCGAGCGGCACCGTCCGCTAAATAGCGGAGGACGGTGCGACCTCGCGGGCGGACGCGGTCGGCGCGGCCGTCGGAGCGGTTCGATGGACGCTGAGGAGGTCCGCCGTATCGTCCGTGAGACGAACTACGTCACCTGGCGACGGCAGGGTGGATGGGACCCTCTGGTCGTCGCTCGGGCGCAGGGCTCCTCGTTCTGGGACGCTGACGGCCGCGAGTACCTCGACTTCTCCTCCCAGCTGATCGCGACCAACCTCGGTCACGGGAACCGCCGGATCGCCGAGGCGATCGCCGAACAGGCCCGCACGCTCGCCTACGCCGCGCCCGGCTTCGCCACCGAGGCCCGGGCCCGCCTGAGCGCGGCGCTCCTCGACGTACTGCCGAAGGGGCTCGCCCGGTTCTTCTTCTCGACCTCAGGGACCGAGGCGAACGAGGCGGCGCTCAAGATCGCCCGGGCCGTGACCCGTCGCACCAAGGTCCTGGCGCGCTACCGTTCCTACCACGGTGCGACCGCCGCCGCGATCTCGGTGACGGGCGAATTGCGCCGCCGGGCGATCGAACCGCTCCAGAAGGTCCCGGGGACGGTCTTCGCTCCGGACTGCTACTGCTACCGCTGCCCGTTCGGCCTGTCGTACCCGAGCTGCGGGGTCGCCTGCGCCGAGTACGTCGACTACCAGCTCTCCCGGGAGGGGGATGTCGCCGCGATGATCGTCGAACCGGTCGTGGGCACGAACGGGGTGATCGTGCCGGTGCCGGAGTACCTTCCAAGGATCCGGGCGATCACGAAGAAGCACGACGTGCTCCTGATCGCGGACGAGGTGATGAGCGGCTGGGGCCGCGTCGGCGAATGGTTCGCCGTCGACCGCTGGGGGGTCGTCCCGGACCTCCTCACGACCGCGAAGGGGATCACCGGCGCGCAGATCCCGCTCGGCCTCACCGCGACGACCGCTGCCGTCCACGACGCGTTCCGGGAGGCGTACTTCCCGCACGGCCACACCTACGAGGCCCACCCGCTCACGCTCGCCCCCGGCGTTGCCGCGATCGAGGAGTACCGGCGTCTCGACCTGATCGCGAAGTCCCGCACCGACGGCGAGTACCTCCTCGCGCGTCTTCGCGAGGTCGGCGCCCGCCACCGCTCCGTCGGCGAGGTCCGTGGACTGGGGCTGTTCGCGGCCGTCGAGCTCGTACGGGACCGGCGGACGAAGGAGCCGCTCAACACCGAAGACGACAAGATCGCGGGGCGGCCGCTCGTCGTCGACCGGGTCACGGCGGCGATGATGAAGGAGGGGGTCTTCTGTATCGGCTGGGTCTCCCACCTCGTCGTCGCGCCTCCGCTCGTGGTCACCCGCGAGGAGATCGACCGGGGCGTCGACGTGCTCGACCGCGCGCTCGCCCTCGCGGACGAGCATGCCGTCGCGGGCTAGCGGAGGAACGGAAGGTCCGGGCCCCCGGACCGCCGGGCGCCGGCCGCTCTCGTTCGGCCGTCTCTTCGGCGGGACCTGGCTCTCCTACACGAGCTACGGGGTCCTGCTCGCCGTGCTCCCGCTCGCCGAGCTCTCCGAAGGGGGCGGTCCCCTTCTCGCGACCCTCGTGGTCGGCGCACCGCTCCTCGCCCAGACCCTCGCCTCGTTCGGGTGGGGGTGGCTCGCCGATCGGACGGGCGCTCGCCGGCTCCCGCTCGTCGGGGCGACGCTCTTGGAGGCTCCGCTCTTCGCCGCCTTCCCGCTGCTCGGTCCCGGCGGCCTCTTCGCCGCCCGCGTGGTCCAGAGCGCCCTCTTCGGTGCGATCGTCCTCGCCACCACGCAGGCGACCGAGGACCCCCGCGCGTCCACCGGGTTCCTGCTCGGCCGGCTCCAGCTCGCCCAGAGCGCCGGGATGCTCTCGGGGATAGCCCTCTCCTTCCCACTCCTGCTCGGAGGCAGTTTTCGGCTCCAGTCGACCGATGGCGTCGAGCTTTCGCTCCTGCTCGCGGCGCTGACCGTCGCCGCGGCGGCGGTCTTCGCCGGGAGCGGGGAGGTCGTGCGGCCGGCGCCGCTCCCGACGCCGAGCCGGTTCGGCGTCGCTTCCCACCGACGCGTCTTCTACCTCGCCGGGGCGACCACCGCCGTCGCGACCGCGCGGTACGTCGCGGTCGCCGCGATCCCCGTGTATCTCGCGGCTTCGCTCGCCGCCGGCGGGTTCTTCGGGTTGCCGTTGAACGCGACCGCCCAGCTTGCGCTCTGGGTCGCGATCGCCTCGGCCTTCAACCTCGTCGCCGCCCCGTTCTCGGGTCGTTGGGCCGAGCGGCCCGAGACCCGGCGGCGAAGCTTGCTCGCCTTCGCCCTGCTCTACGCGGCGATCTGGGCCGCGCTCGCCGCGACGCCGTCCTACCCTGTCGCGTTCGGGGTCTGGATCCTGCCGGTCGCGGTCTTCTTCACCGTCGCCGGGGTCCGGGAGGCCGCCGCCGCGAGCGCCCCGGCGGAGCGGGGTCGGGCGGTCGGCCTCTTGACCGCCGCGTTCAACCTGGGCGGCCTCCTCGGCGGCGTCGCGGCGGGCCTCCTCCTGGCCGCCGCCGTGCCGGCCCGTACGGTCTTCCTCATCACGGCGGTGAGCAGTCTTGGAGCCGCGCTCCTGTTCGTGCCGTTCCTGCTCCGGTCCCGAGGCGATCCCCGGCCGGTCAGAACCAGCGGGTCGTGACGACCTTCTTGCGGGTGTAGAACTCGATCGCGTCCCGGCCGGTCGCGTGGAGGTCGCCGTAAAAGGACCCCTTCCAGCCGACGAACGGGAAGTACGCGGCCGGCGCGGGCACGCCGATGTTGACCCCGACCATGCCGGCCTCGATGCGGTGGACGAACTCGCGGGCCGCCCGTCCGTCGCGCGTGAAGATCGCCGCTGCATTCCCGAACCGCGAGCGGTTCGCGACGTCGAGCCCCTCGTCGAGCGAGCCGACCCGGATCACCGACAGCACCGGCCCGAAGACCTCCTCCTGGGCGATCGGCATCTCGGGACGCACGTGGTCGAAGAGGACCGGCGGTACGTAGAATCCCGGCCCGGCCGGCGGTTCCGGTCCCCGGGCGACGACCTTCGCGCCCGCCGTCTCCCCGTCCCGGATCCAGCGGAGTACCCGCTCCCGGTGGTCGGGGCGGATCACCGGCCCGACGACCGTATCGGGGCGACCAGATCGGAAGAGCGTCG
>JAKAVH010000164.1 GCA_021827545.1 Thermoplasmata archaeon | reverse complement strand
GCGCCACGTCGAGCATCGCTTCGACTTGAGCTCGGACGACGGGAGAGAGCGCCAGCTCGTCGGCGTATCGTTGGAGGAAGACCTTGAGTCCGATCGCCGGAATCGTTTCCGGGAGGCCCCGCTGAAGCACCTTGAACGTCCGGCCGACCTCGAACCGCTTCGCTCCTACGGCCTCGGCCACCTCGCTCAGGGTCCTGGGAATGGCGTACCGCCGGCACGCAGCGTATATCGCCGCCCCAACGGCGGCCGAAAGGCTCCGGCCGCGGTACAGCCCCGAGGAGCGGGCCATCACGAAGACGCGCTCGGACTCTGTCCGCACGAGCGCCGGCAAAGAGAGCCGCTCCATCGCATTGGCGATCTCGGCTCGAGCCGGCGATCGCTCTAGGCCGTGGTCTAACGTGTGCCCGATTTGCCGCTGCATGACGCGTCGCAGGTGCTGAAACGCGTAGCGACGCTGCCAATCGAGCCGCTTTCCCTGCCCGTCACGGGAGCCGACGAGCGTCGAGCCGAGTTCCCGATGGGGGCTACCGGGAAGAGCGAACGGACCGATGCCCCCGCCGGACGGTTCTTGCGAACGGTCGAGAGGGGGTGGCTGGGCTACGACTTCGGCGCTCTCGAAGACCAGACCGCAGCGGGCGCAGTGAACCTCCGAACGGAGCGCGTCGTGCACGCGACGAGCACTCCCGCACATCGGGCACGCCCCCGGCGAATCCGGACCCGTTTCTCCGCGTGTCCCGCTCACGACCTTGACACGGGCACGTGACTATTTAGGCCTACGTCCAAACACCCGCGGTTCGAGGATCTCGGCACCTTCCGTTTCCTCGCAGCATCTTCGACTCTTCCTCCTTACCTCGGGGATGATATGACGGCTCTACCCGACTAATCCTTCCCGCGAGGCGTAGCCCCACACGAAAGTGCGCTCCACCAAAACTCGAAAAAAAAAGGAATGAGGAAGGGGTTTCGGCGCCTTCAAGGGCGCCGCCGGTCGCCTCGCCGGTGAAACGGGCGCCCGAGCTACCTACGTCCCTCCCGGTCCGCCGCCCGTCTTGGGCGCGGTCTCGCTAGGAGTCGTTGTGCTGTCCGGGTTCCAGCTCGTCGGGGCCGCGGGAGGCCGCCTCCGTCGCGCGCTGATCGTCGTGGCGAGGAAGACCAGGAACAGCACGGCGAACAGCCCGATCAGCCCGTAGGCGAGCGGGCTCAGGTACGTCGAGCTGGCCGATGTGGTCGTCGACGTCGAAGACCACGCAACGGTCGCGGCGGTCATCGACGAGCCGCTCACGGTTATTGTTCCGCCCGACGGGGTCGCATACATCCCGGACGGACCCGCGGTCGTCCAGACGTAGACGCCGTTCGCGAGGGTGAAGTTAATCCAGGCGTTCCCCTTCGCGATCCCCGAGATCGGGGCCGTGCCGGCGCCCGACACCGTCACGCTCCACGTCTGACCGCTTGATAGGCCCCTCGCCACGAAGGTGACCGTGTACGTCACGATCAGCGACGTGAACGTCACCGTCTGGCTCTGGGCCGATCCACTCACCGTGAGCGAGCCGCTCGCCGGGCTCGCGAGGAACCCGCTGATCGCGCCGACCGTGAACGGATACGTCCCGTTCGCCTCAGTAAAGATCAGCGTAGTCCCGGACGTCGAGAGCGTCGTCACGCCGAGCGTCACCTGCCAGGTCGTCCCGGCCGGTAGTCCCGTCTCCGTGAAGGTCACGGTGTAGAACCCGGCGCTCAACGTGAACGCGACGGGCTGCGCGAGCGCCGCCCCGTTCACCTTGAACGTTCCGTGGCTCGGTGTCGCCACCATGCCGGGGGTTGCCGACACGATGTAGCTAAACGTCCCGTTCTGCTCGAAGAAGACGAGCGAGCTCCCCGTCGTGCTGTAGGTCAGCCCCGACACGTTCACCGACCAGACGGTCCCGAGCGTACCGGTCGCGGTGAACGTCACGGCGTAGGTCTTGTAGAGCGAGCTCGCGTACGTCAGCGTCACCGCTGCCGGGCCCGAACTCACCGAGACCGTGCCGGCCGCGGGAGTCTTGTACCCACCGACCACGCCGGGCACGTAGCTGTACGTCCCGGCCGGGACGCCGAACGTCACGCTCGGGCCGGTAGTCGTGAACGAGCCGACGTTGACGACCGTCACCGACCACGGAGTTCCCGAGATCACACCGACCTGCGTGAACGTTACCGCATACGTCTGGCTCGGGAACGGCGTGTAGGTGATCGCCACCGTCTGGGTCGTCGAGCTCGTCACGTTGACCGTGATCCGCCCGCTCGCCGGGGAGGCGCCATAGCCCGTCACGAAGCTCACCGTGTAGTTGTACGCCCCGTTCGACAGCGGGACCGCCAAGCTGACGCCGGTCGTCGGGTACGTCTGACCCGCGACCGTCACCGACCACGTCGTTCCGCTGCGCAGTCCCGTCTCGTTGAAGTAGACGGTCTGCACGTTGCTCGCGTAGCCGATCGCGTACCACGGCTGGTCGCCGCCACCGCCAATCATCGGGTTCGTGTTGATCGTCGACGGGTTGATCCACGGCGCATACGAACCAACTACGTTCGCCTGCTCATACCAGACGTACAGCGCGAGGTTGTTCAGGATGTGCTCGATCAGGTTGAAGTTCAGGGTCCGCTGGTAGCCGACCGGGAGCGAGCCCGTCACGCTCTGCCAGTACTGCGACACCTGGTAGGCGATGCCTTGACACGCGTTCGCGATCGCCGTCTGGTGCGCCCAGTAGAGCAGGTTCGCGTAGCTTTGCACCGCCGCGTGTCCGCAGACGCTCACCTGGTTGTACTGCGGAGCCGCCAGCGCCTGGTAGACCGCGTCCCCGTAGGTGTACGTCGCGTTCGGCGCCGCCATCGGAACCATGTAGTCCGTCGGATCCGGATAGTCGGGCGCCCACCCGAGGTTGTAGTACGGCAGTGGGCTGTTACCCGGCGAGCTCGCCAGGCTGTCGACGACGAGCTGCGTAAACGTCAAGTCGAACGAGTACGGCTGGAGCGCCCCACCCGTCAGATTCTTGATCTCCGCGTCGTACAGCGAGAGCATCTCGTCGAGCGAGGTCGCTCCCTGCTGCCCGATGACCGGGAAGTAGCAGGGAGACGCTGACGTACAGTTCGCGAGCTGCGGGTCATAGTACGGCGATCCCTTGGTCGTCGCCTGGGCCCACCACCAGCCCGCGCTCCCGTTCACGTTCGGGTTCGCGACCGGGTCCGTGTTCGGGAACGAAACGTTGTACGGATAGTAGTTCCCCATGAACTTCGGAATCGGTCCACCGGTGTTGAAGCCGTAGTTCACCCCATCGATCGTGTTGATCGTCTGGTTAATCGTGGTGTACGGCCACGCCCGAGTCAGGAAGTTGCGGAGCCCGTTGTTCGCAAAGAACGTGCTCGGGATGTTCGCCTTGCCGACCGGGTCAATCGCCTTCTCCGCCGTGACGTTAAACATCAGGTCGAACGGCAGGAAGAAGATGCTCAGGCTCGGCGCCGTGTAGATGCCGATCTTACCTTCCTGCTGAAGCTGGAGCAGGATCGAAGTGTCCGTCTGCAGGATGCCGGCGAAGTCCGCCTGCCCCGCCGTGTACTCTTGGATGCCAACTTGGTCGTTCGGCTCCCAATAGACGTTTACCGTCGAGGGGTACGAACCAGGGGCCGGCTCACAGTTCGGCACACCGGCGCAGTTCGGCTGGGCGTACGCGGGGTTCGCCTTCAGCACGTAGCCGACCGCCTTCGAGATGTACGCGGTGTAGTACGGGCCGGAGCCGACGAGCTTGAACTGAACGCTCGGCTGGATCGCCGGCGTGTTCAGCGCCAGCAACTGGAAACTGTCCCAATACGTGGGGCTCATCGCGGCCACGGCCGCCTGGAACGACGATTGCGTCGTGCTCGTCGCGTTTCCCGGGAGGAGGCACGGTCCGTCCCCGTTCGCCGCGTGCGTTCCAGGGAAGCCCGGAACTCCCGCCCCCATGTAGGTGAACCAGCCGCACGGCTCAATGCCGGCCCCGAGCGGGTCGGCCACCAGTTCCAAGAAGTACGACCAGTCCACGCCGCCGCCATACGCGTTGAACGTGATGCAGCCGTTCGCGCTCGTCATGGCCGCTGCCGGACAGTAGGTCGAGTCGTTGACCATCATCGACGTCAGCACGTTGCTCGGCGTGTTGTTGTACGGGAAGTGATACGCGTTGTCCCAGCTCGAGTTACCGAACGGCAAGAGCGCTTGCGTCTGGATCCAGCCCGGCTGCGAAGCGACACCGGGCAGGTCCGCAAACGACATCGTCCGCGCGAGCGAGAACATGACATCCGAGGGGTAGACGGGCCAGCTCGCCCCGGTGGACGGGTCGTAGAAGCGCGCGTGGGAGTTGATCACAAACGTCCAGTACTCGGGCAGCCCCGTCGACGGGTTGTTGACGATCAGGCTCTGGCCGTACTCGGCTTGGCAGCCCGGCCCGGGCACGCAGTTCGCGAGCACAGGCAGGAAGCTCGCCGCGCTGTTCCCGTCGTATTGAACAAGCGTTTGATAAGTATTCAGAATCGGCTCAAAGCTCACGGTATCGTAGGCGACCGACGGATCTTCGGTCGTCGCCCCACCGGGAGCAATCTCGTAGACATCCAACGTTCCCGGGTGCGGCCCTCCGCCGGCACTCGCACTCGGTCCGGACGCCGTTGACACCGTCGACGTCGGCGCGGGAACGGCCGCCGGGCTCGCTGACAACGGGGAGAGGGGGGTCTGTCCCGCCACCGGCAACACCAAGCTCAAGCCGAACACCGCGATCACGGCGATCACCAACACCGCTACGCTTCGCTGCTGCATCCTACTAAACCCCTTGACGGGTCTTCCAACCCGTGTCACATCCCCACAGGGGACCCGAATATATACTTTGAGGCAAAAGATTGTCGTGAGGCGGATGCGAAAACGCTTGGCCCGACCTTCGCGCGGTACGAGCTCCCGGCGAAGCACGCGGAACCGGCCGCGGCAGGATCAGGGAACGGGGCGCGAGCCAAGCCGCGTCGGACCCCTCGAACCAGAGGCGGCGCCCCCGCCTTTCCCCGACCGGAAACGTATTTCTCTCGCTCCCACCCTTAGGATGCTCACCGTGAGGACCGGATTGCTCGTCGTCGGCATCGCGCTCGCCGTGGTCGGGAGCGGCGCCGTCATCTCGCTGTTTGACCTGCCGAGCGCCGCCGCCTCGACCAACATCAATCGGGTCGCCGGCGAGCGAGTGACCGTGACGTCCGGCGCCGCCGGCTTTTCGCCCCCGATCGTCTTTCCCTCCGCCGTCGCGACGGCGGTGTCGATCAGTTGGAACAGCGATCGGCCGATCCAGCAGGTCGATCTGTACGCGGGTGGGCCCTGCTCGTGGAATGCCACGCACCTCTGCCCGCAAACGAACGCCCCGCTCGGCGAGTGGATCGCCTCGGACGCCGGAAGCTGGTCGACCTCCGCGCCGCCGTCGTCGGCGTACTTTCTATTTCTCGAGTTAACGAGCCCCCCCGGCACGGCCGAGCGGCTTCGGCCGGTGAACGCTACTGAAACGGCAAGTGTGGTGTGGGGAGGCACCCAAACCACAGTGGTGACGAGCCCGGTCGGTCCGCTCGAGTGGAGCACCATCTTGATGGCGGGAACGGCCCTGGCCGGCATCGGAGCGGTCGCGGCGTTTCTCGGGTTGTTCTTGCGCGCGGGAGTGTGGGCGCGCCGGGGCCCAGAGTTCGACCGCGCACTGGACGCCCCGTGGGACGAAGAATCGAACGGCCCCCCTCTCGAGCCCGAGGAGCTCGACGGAGGGGACCCAGGAAATCGCGAACTCGATCGGTGAGCCGCCCCCGCCGGATCAGCGCGCCCAGAACGGATCGGTCCGCCGGTGCCGCTCGATCGTCTCTTCGACGAGCGCGCGTTCGGCCGGGCTCAACGGTTCGTCGCGGAGCCGACGCACCGCGGCTTCGGTCAGGTGAACGACCAAGACGTCGCCTTCCTTGAGATTCCGGCCGATCACGGCCCCGTCGATCGCGGCCGCCACCTCGCTGCCGGCCGGGGCTTCCGATAGGGCTTCCTCCTGCCGCCGCAGGCTCTTCACCACCCCAACTTCGGTCCCGTCCGGCTTTTCGAGCCGGATCG
>JAKAVH010000060.1 GCA_021827545.1 Thermoplasmata archaeon | reverse complement strand
GTGAGCGACCGTCCATCGCCCGGTCGCGTGATCTGCCGCAACAGCTCGTGGGCGTCGCTGCGAGCCATTCCCTTCGCCGTCAATGCGAGCATGAGGCTCTCCGTCATCGGAAGGCCGGCTGCCGACGCGAGGTTCTCGGCCATTCGCCGCTCGTCGATCGTCAGTCCGCGGACGATCGTCGTGAGCCGCTGGAGAATGTCATCGAGCAGCACCACGACGTGCGGGACGACGAACCGCTCGTTCGCGGAGTTCGCGAGGTCTCGTTCGTGCCATTGAATCATGTTGTCGAGCGGAGGCCCCGCGAGCGCGCGCACGAGCCGGGCGAGGCTCGAGACGGTCTCCGAAGCCATCGGGTTCCGCTTCTGCGCCATCGTCGAGCTTCCGACTTGCTTCGACTCATCGAACGGCTCGGCGACCTCCCGGATCTCGCTGCGCTGCAGATTGCGTACCTCCGTGGCCCACCGCTCGGCCGAGGCGGCGACGAGCGCGGCCCAATTGGTGAACTCGGCGAGCCGGTCGCGCCCGACCAGCTGGGTCGGCGCTTCGTCGGCGATCACGCCGAACGGCCGAAGGGCGAGCGCCTCTACTTCGCTCGCGCGGGGGCCGTAACCCGCGCCCGTTCCGACGGCTCCCGCGATCTTCCCGGCGGCGACGCGGGGGGCGATTTCCTTCAGACGCGTCCAGTGGCGGCCGAATTCGGCCGCGGCCACCGCGAGCTTGTAGCCGAAGCTCTGGGGAACGGCGAACTGACCGTGCGTGCGAGCGATCTCGGGCGTCGCGCGATGTTGCTGGGCCCGCTCCATCAACGTGCCGACGAGCTCCTTCACATCCTGGGCCAGCACCCCCATCGACTCCCGGAGCTCGATCGCGAGGGCGGTCTCGGTGATGTCCGCGCTCGTGGCTCCGAAATGGACCCAAGCGCCGGCGGGGCCGCTCGCCTCCGCCAACGCCCGGGCGATCGCCATCACGTCGTGGCGGAGCTCCGCCTCCAGCTCATCCACTCGTTCGAGACGGACCGCGTGCCGATCGACGGCGCGCGCGATCGCCTCGGCGGCCTCCGCGGGAATCAGGCCGACCGACGCCTGAGCCCGAGCGAGCGCCGCCTCCACCTGCAGCGCCCGATCGAGACGGGCCTGCCGAGTGAAGAGGGCGCGAACCGTCGGGCGTCCGTATCGAAACTCAATCGGGCAGAGAAGGTCCGAACTGCTGTCGGCCACGAGCGGCGAGCCGGTCCTCGCTATATTAGCGTGCCCCCGGCCGTCGGACCGGCTGGGCGCGTTCTCGGAACCAATGGTGCGTTCCGGTGCTGTACTGGATCGCTCGTTTCGGTCTCGAAATCACCGCGAGCGGCAACCCCCGTCGGGCGGCCCATGACCGGAGCACCGGTTTGGTGAGCGCGCCGGGCGCGTGCGCTTCCCACGGGATCGATCGGACGGCTCGGATGAACGGTTCCGCGAGATACGGCGCGACCAGGCTCTTTCCGATCTTGTCCACGAGCGGACCCACCACGCCCTTCGTCACCGATCGGGCCCGGGCGAGGTCGTCCTCGGACTGCCGGCGACGTTCGGCTTCGGACACCCGGCGGTAGCGGTCGTAGCCCAAGAAGAGCTCGTCCGCGCCTTGACCGACGACGACCATCGGAGCCGGCGCGAGGTCAGCCGCTAAGAGAACCGTCAAATTCGCTTCCCACTCGGGGGTCCACGGTCGCGGGAGGAGCGTCCCCCACCGGTCGATCGCTCGCTCGATCTGCCGACGATCGAGCGACTTAGACGCCCAGCGGATCCCCAGGAGTTCCGCCGCCCGCTGGGCCACCGCGAGCTCCTCGGCGCCCGCGGCGGCTATGGTGAATAGTCCGACCGTCCGGTCGGCGGCCAGCGCATGCGCCAAGAGCGACGAGTCGACGCCACCCGAAAAGAGGACGCTGACTTCGCCCGGGAACTGCCGCACGGGAGTCAGTGCATCCTGCAGCGCGAGGTCGAGCTGTCGGTAGGCGGCGTCCTCCTCGTCCGGCATGGGTCGACTTCGATGCGCGGGCCTCCTTAAGATGCCCCGGGACCCCGAGCAGTTATCGTGCCGAGCGACTAGACCGATTGATGCCGTCCCGAACGGCCCATTCGGGGGACTCCAAGGTCGGCCGCCGACCGGCGCTGTTCGTGGACCGGGATGGCACCCTGAACGTCGATCTCCACTACCTATCGGACCCGGAACGACTCGAGCTTTTTCGCGGGGTCGGCCAAGGGCTCGAGCTCGCGCACGCCCACGGCTTCACCGTGGTCTGTATCACGAATCAGTCGGGGATCGGCCGGGGACTTTACCGAACGGAGGATGTGGAGCGGATTCACGCCGAACTCAACGAGCGATTGCCGCCGCACGGCCGGGTCGATGCCTTCTACTATTGTCCCCATCGGCCTGACGAGCGGTGCGACTGTCGCAAACCCGGCGTTGCCCTCTTCCGGCGCGCGGAGCAAGAGCTCGGGCTTGACCTCGCGCGGAGTGCGATCATCGGAGACCGGGGGCTTGACATCGCGGCCGGTCAGCGCCTCGGACTCATCACCGCTCTCGTGCCGGCCCCCAACCATGAGCACGACGCGGCCGACGAGCCGTGGGCTTCGGCGGTCCCCGAGATCGTCGCTCGCTCGTTTCTGCTCGCCGTCGCCCGCGTGCTCGCTCGCGGGTGAACGGCTCCCCCGATTCCCGTTCGACGGTGAGAAGGAATTAAGCGGCAGGGAGGCTCGCGCGCCGTCATGGTGCTGGCCCTCGTGCCGAGCTTGATCGGCGTCGGGATCACCGTCGGGCTCGCGGGGCTCGCCGTCCGGGCACGGGCGCTCACCGGGTTCGGCGGGGCGGTCGCCGCGGCCTTCGGGGCGGTGATCGTGGTCTTGGCCGGCTTTGCCTACCTCGCCCTGCTCGTGTTGTTTGTGGTCGCCAGTTCCCTCGCGACCCGGGTCGGCTTCCATCGAAAGGAGTTGGCCCAACTCCAGGAGGGTCGTCACGGGGAGCGCGGCGTATCCAACGTGCTCTCCCACATTCTCGCTCCGACCGCTCTCGTGGTCCTCGCCGCGGTGAGCCCGGCCACCGTTCCCGCCCCGGCTCTCATGTGGATGTACACCGGCGCTCTCGCCTTCGGAACCTCGGACACCTTCGCGAGCGAACTCGGCGTGTTGAGCGGACAGGCGCGCAGCATCATCACGGGCCGACCGGTGCCGCCCGGAACCAACGGCGGTGTCTCGGTCCAGGGCGAGGGTTGGGCGGCGGTCGGAGCAATCGCGACGGCCTTGGTCGCGGCCGGCCTCTTCCTCGCGTTGGGAGGGCCCTTGCCGACCGCGAGCTTCGTCCTCTTCGCCGCCTTGGCCGGATTCCTCGGCTGTCAGATCGACTCGATCCTCGGGGACACCCTCGAGAATCGGGGCTGGCTCACGAAGGGAGGAACGAACTTCTTGGGGATGCTCTCGAGCATCGCGATCGTCGCGCTTATCTTGCAGGCCGGAGGCGCGCGATGACGCCGGCCCGGTCGCACCGCCGGTCCGGGTCGGTCGTGCTCTTGTCGGGCGGTATGGATTCGGCGACGTGTCTCGGCCTGGCTCTCGCCGTCCATCCTCCCGTTCATGCCCTGAGCGTCGCGTATGGCCAACGGCACGCCCGAGAGCTCACCGCGGCGAAACGCCTCGCCCGTTACTACCGGATCCGCCACCATGCGGTCGTGACCGTTCCGATCGGGCCCTGGCTGGCGTCGTCGTTGACCGATCGGCACGCCGCCCTGCCGACCGGCCGACGTTCCCCGTCGACGATTCCCAGCACGTACGTTCCGGCGCGCAACACCATTCTGTTGGCGTTGGCCCTTGGGTATGCCGAGAGCCACGGGCTCGGCCACATCTACATCGGAGCCAACGCCATCGATTACTCGGGGTACCCGGATTGTCGGCCGGAGTACTTCCGGGCGTTCACCCGTCTGACCCGGGTCGCGACCCGCCGGGGCGTCGAGCAGGGCGAATCGATCCGGGTAGAGGTGCCTCTTCTCCGCCGATCGAAGGCGGCGATCGTCCGGCTCGGGGAGCGCCTCGGGGTCCCTTGGCGGCTCACTTGGAGCTGTTATCGAGGCGGCGCTCGACCGTGTCGAAAGTGCGACGCCTGCCGGCTTCGCGCGCAAGGCTTCCGGGCCGCCGGGGTTTCTGACCCTCTCGACCCCGATTGAGGCGAGCGTCCGGGATCGGCCCCCTCCTCCCCCTCACGCCCAAGGGTTGCCCCCGTGAGCCGAGCCCCGGTGACCCGTCGCTATCAAGCCAGCGAACGGCCCTGGGGGGGGTTGGAGACCCCAGAGAAACGGTCGTGAACGGCACACCGACGGCGCGGCGTGCCATTCCGAGCGGGGCCCCCGGCCTCCGCGGTGAACGTAGAGAGCGACCGGTCCGGTTGGTCGTCCTTCGGTGCGGGAGCGCCTGCCCGCCATCTACTCCTCATTCCCCCCAATGTTCCGCGGCGCAGGTCGGACTCGGGTCGTTCGATGCACCGGCCGGCCGGTTCCTCGTCGTCCGGGCCTATGCCGGACCACGGACGTCAATCGGGCATCGTCCGGTCGGAAGGTGGGTGGGTGACTCTTCGCGACGGAAGCCGAAGGGATCGTCCGACGGCCGCGCGCGATCGATGCGTCACTTCGGGGGAACCGGGGTCACTTCGCTCGTGCATTGGGGGCAGCGGGTCGCCCGCGCATCGATGGTCGAGTAGCAGGCCGGGCAGTTGCGCGTGGGCGGAGGAGGAGCCGCCGGAGGCTTCGGATGACGTCGTTCTTGGACCTTTTGCATCGGGTAGACGAGCCCGAAGAAGATCACGGAGAGAACGACAAGGAAGTTGATCACCGCGCCCAATAGCGCGCCGAACGTGAACGTGCTACCCCGGACGGTCACGTTCCCGATGGAATCGAAGTTGGCATGGAACGCCGTCCCGATCAACGGATTGACCACGGAACTCACGGTCGTGGTGACGACGGACGAGACCGCGAGACCCACCACGAAGGCGACGGCCATCGTGACGAAATTTCCTTGGTTGACGAACTTCTTGAAGTCAGCCCAGACTCCCATGGCCCCGTATCTAGGCTCCATCGCTCGGGACGGGTATTTGAACCCGGCCTTCGAAGCGTTACATCGTCTCCAAACGAGGAACCCCGATCAGATCGAGAGTATTGCCGAGCGTCTGGTAGGTGGCTTCGACGAGGGCGAGTCGGCTCGCCTCCTTATCGCCGCTCCCGAGCACGGGCACCGCATGATAGAATCGGTTGAATCGGTCCGCGATGTCGTGGGCGAATCCCGCGAGCGAATGGACCTGACCGCTGCGGGCCGCGTGGGCCACGAGAGACGGCAGCCGGGACAGAATCTTGACGAGCGCTCGTTCCTCGACTCCGAGGAGGTCGGACGCCGTCCATCGGCCGACGGCTCGGGCGACTCCTGACTTTCGGAGAATGCTGGCGGCCCTCGCATAGGCGTACTGGAGGAACGGGCCCGCCCGCCCTTCGAAGCTGAGGGCTTCTTCCCACCGGAACTGGACCGGCTTATCGGGAGCGACCCGGAGGATGTGGTAGCGGACCGCGCCGGCACCGACCGCTTGCGCGATGGCATCGAGGGCGTCGTCAGCGAGGTCCGTGCGACGCCGGCGAACCTCGTCCCGGGCCCGCTTCACCGCTTCGTCGAGTAGGTCGTCCAGCCAGACCGCCGACCCGCCCCGGGTCGACATCCGCCCGCCTCCCGGCAAGACCAAGTCCTGGTAGATCAGATACTCGGGGCGGCGACCTTCGCCGATTTCGGCCAAGAGAGCGTCCAAGGTCCGGGCGTGCAGACGATGATCCTGTCCCAGCACGTCGACGACCCGATCGAACCGGCGAAACTTCTCTAGATGGTAGGCGACATCCCGGGTCGTGTAGAGCGTCGTCCCATCGTGACGGAGGAAGATGATCCGGGGGCTTTCCTTGGGGAGCCCATAGCCGCTCGCGTCGATCGCCCACGCACCGTTCGCCTCCCGCACGGCGTGCGGGGCGGCCTTCAAACGCTGAACGACGGCTTCGACCGACCCATCTGCAAGGAGCGACGATTCCCAGACGAACTCGTCGAACTCGATTCCCAGCCGACGG
>JAKAVH010000147.1:1805-6189 GCA_021827545.1 Thermoplasmata archaeon | reverse complement strand
GGGCGTACCAGCTCCAGGACGCGGGCCTCGACACGGTCGAGGCGAACGAGGTCCTCGGCTTCCGCCCCGACGAGCGCGACTACGGCGTCGCGGCGCACATGCTGAAGTCGCTGCACGTCCGCTCGATCCGGATCCTCACGAACAACCCGAACAAGGTCCGCGACCTCGAGCGTCACGGCGTCGTCATCGTCGGCCGGATGCCGCTCGAGATCCCGCCGAACGACTTCAACCGTCCGTACCTCGAAACGAAGCGAAGGAAGATGGGCCATCTCCTCGATCTCGAACAGGCCGACGACCTCACCGACTACCCGAACGGCGCGACCCGGTAAGGGACGACGGGCCCGGGGGAAACCCTGTATAGGGAGGGTCGGATGGCGACGCATCGATGACCGAAGCTCTGGCCCGCACGGCGGAAGAACTGGTCCGGAGCCTGCGCCTCGATTCGCCGCCCGTCCAGGTGACGTACCTCGACCAGGCGCCGTCCGGCGTCCCCGAGCACCCCGGTGGAGTGCCGTCGGTCTGCACCTTCTTCGCGTTCGGGGCCCGGTCGCCGTTCTTCGCCGGCCTTTCGAAGCACGAGGAGTGCGAGGTCGGAGCGTTCGTCCTCGGTATCCGTCCCGAGGGGGCCGTCGGCGCCCGGCTCAGGGAGACCTTGACCGCGATGCAGCGGGAGGGGTACCTCAACCCGGGCGAGGAGGCGCACGTCCCCCACAACCCGGTCGCCCCGAAGTTCGTCGCGTACGGTCCGCTCGGCGCGCTACCGTTCCCGCCGACGGCGGTCCTGCTGTTCACGAGCCCTCGCGGCGCGATGCTGGCCACGGAAGCGGCGGGGTCGGAGCCGGACCCCTGGACCGTCCCGATGAACGGGCGGCCGATGTGCGCGATACTGCCGATCCTCAACCAGGGCGCGCCGGTCGCCGTCTCGTTCGGCTGCACGGGGTCGCGACTCTACACCGACCTCGGGGACGACCGGCTGATCGTCGGGGTCCGGGGCGACCGTCTCCCGGCGTTCCGCGAGAAGCTCGGGCGAGTCGTCCGGGCGAACGCGTACGTCCACGAGGAGGATGCCGCGCGCCGGGCCACCGCCGCCCACCCGTTCCACCGCTCGCCGCCCCCGGCGTAGCCCGGGGTTCGCGCCTAGCGCTTTTCGAGCCGGCCGATCCGGCCGAGCGAGATCTGCGGTCGGCCCTTGTAGTCCTTCACCCAGGCGTCGACGAGCCGGACGGAGTCGCCCTCGCTGACGAGCTCGACCTCGGCGCCCCAGAGGACGAGCGCGATCTCGCCCGTGCCGTCGCGCAGCGTGCCGTTGCGGACCTTCGTCGACCCCCCGTCGCGCTGGGGGACCTCCCGCACGGCCTCGAGTTGCGCGACCGACGCTTCGATCGTCGCGACGCGGCCGGGCCGCAGGTCCGAGATGAACGTTCGGGGCGGCGCGCTCTCGGGCATCGCCGGACCGAAGGCGCGTCGGGGGAAAAGGGTCTTGGGTTCCCCGCGCCCCGACGAACAGCTCATGAGGTCGCGGCCCTCGGACCGACCGGCCATGAACGCGTTCCAGGACCTCTACCCGGACGAGCTCGCGCACTGCTACGGGTGCGGCCGGCTGAACGAGCACGGCCACCACCTGCGGAGCTTCTGGGACGGCACCGAGACGGTGGCCCGGTTCACGCCGAAGCCGTACCATATCGCGATCCCGGGGTTCGTCAACGGAGGGATCCTCGCCTCCCTCGTCGACTGCCACGCTACGGGGACCGCCGCCGCGGCGACGTACCGGCTCGAGGGTCGCGAGATCGGGAGCGCGCCCCCGCACCGGTTCGTGACCGCGTCCCTCAAGGTCGACTTCCTCCGACCGACGCCGCTCGGCCCCGAGCTCGTCCTTCGGGGCCGCGCGCGATCGACGAGCGGCCGCAAGGTCGTGGTCGAGACGACCGTCTCGGTCGCGGGCGAGGTCACGGTCCGGGGCGAGGTCGTTTGCGTCGAGATGCCCGAGTCGATGCGACCGCCCGTCGCCCGCCCCTCCCCGTAACGCGGCCGGGGTCCGGGGAGCGCGCGGTCTCGCGGGGCCCGACGCCGATCCTCCGCGAACCCCCGGCGGCTTGTCGAGGGGGGGCAACGCACGACGGACCGCGTCGACGGACGCGACCGAAGTGAGGTTCCGCACCTTTAAGCATCGGACGACCGATGCCCGATCGTGGCGGACGGTCGGCGGGCCGCCGGTCCGGTCCTCGGTAGCGTCGGGGGCTTCGTGATCCTGGCCTACGGTGCCTACGAGCTATACCTCGGGACGGCGGAGGCGAACCTCTTCGTCCCCAGCGCGATCGCACCGAGCATCGGGGCGGTCGTCGCCGGAGGCGTGGCCGGGGTCGTCCTCGGGTCGCTCGTGCTCCTCGCCTCGGTGCTCCTGTGGTGGGCCGACGACTGGCACCTCCTCCTGGGACTCCTCGTGGTCGTCTTCTCCGTGCTGAGCCTGGTGAGCCTCGGCGGTGGAGAAGGGGTGGGCCTCCTCCTCGGGGTGATCGGGGGTACGTGCGGGATCGTCTTCGGTCCCGAGGACGAGCCGTACGGTTCCCGAACGGATCCGGGCCCCTCGTCCCCCTACGAGCCGGCCCGCGACCCTCCACCGGAAACGTTCGGGGCCGTCGGGCCCCGGTCGAGAGGAGCCTCGCCTCCGGTGCCGCCCGGGCCGAAGTACCGGGGGTGCGCGCATTGCGGGGCCGTCGCGCCGGGGGACGCCGGGTTCTGTCCGCGGTGTGGGCGCCCTCTCTAAAGGACCGATACGGCGACCGTCGCGGCCCGTCTCCCGCGATACCCTTCCGCCTCCGGCCGGGCCAGGGACGGACGCATCGTTGGGGTCCCGGCCGAGTCTTCGGCCCCCTAGCCCGACTCTCGGACGGCCGTCAGTGCAGCGATCGGTTTCCCTTGCATGTGAGCGGGCACGGGCATGCCGAGGCGGGTGAGCAGCGTCGGGGCGACGTCGAGGATCGACTGCTCGGGGAGGCGCCCGGCACGGCCCCCGTCTTTCGGGTCGGAGAGCACGAAGAACCCGTCCATCGAGTGGACCGAGTCGTCCGGGCCCGTGTCGTTCTCGGAGAGGAAGAGCGACGGGTGTCCGATCGTGCCGGCCGAGCGCCAGCGTAGCTTCCCAAAGTATCCCATGAGGTCGGGGGCGTCCCCCCGGACCTGATGGTAGATCCGGGCGGGGTCGAGCAGCTCGGCGTCCAGGGGTCGTCCGTCCGGTCGGACGACGGCGCCGAGACGGGCCCGCAGTTCGTCCGTCAAGGACGCGAGATCCTTCCGGTCGACGATTCCCTCGGGCTCCCGGCCCCGGACGTTGAAGAACAGCCGCGCGTAGTAGCCCCCCGAGCCCCAAACGCGCGTGTGCGCCCAGTCGACCGGAACCGTTTCGAGGGGCGTCCCGGCCGGGGGCATGGGACCCTTGAGCCTCAGATAGCCGTTCTCGATGAGCCACTGGTTGATGCAGAAGCAGCCGTCCATCGCCTGGCTGCCGTGGTCCGAGGCGATCCAGACCAGAACGTCGTCCGGAACGTCCTCGAGGAAGCGGCCGATCTCCGCGTCGAGGAGAGCGTAGTAACGGTCCGCTACCGAGTTGTAGGGGGAGTCCCGCACGTAGCGCGGGTGGGTCTCGTCGAAGTACTTCCAGAAGGCGTGGTGGATCCGGTCGGGACCGATCTCGTGGAGCGCGAAGAAGTCCCATCGCTCCTTTGCCCAGAGGTGACGGGCGACGGCGAACCGCCGTCGGGTCATCTCGAAGACCTCCCGCTCGACCCGGTCGCGATCCTCCGCCCGGAACGTGACGTCGAACTGGTACTCGCCGCTCGCGGCGGCCTGGACCTCGGGGATCAGCGACGCCGGGTAGACGAAGTCCTTCGCCGAGTCCGGGGTCAGGAAATCGGAGACGTACACCCCGTTCACGTGGGGCGGAGGGTAGCCGGGCGGCATCCCGATGACTGCGACCCGCCGTCCCGCGCGCGAAAGGAGGTCCCAGAGGGGCGGGAACGGGATCATCGTCGAGGTCGGGGTGTACATCGTCTGGTAGGTGCCCGGCTTGCGGTGGCGGAAGCCGTAGATCCCGAGGGTGCCCGGATCGACGCCCGAGAACATCACGGCCCACGCGGGCACGGTGATCGGGGGGTCGACGGTCCTCAGCGTCCCGTGCGGCGAGCGCGCCACGAGCGCCTTCAGGTGGGGCATCCGGTCGATGTACCGATCGAAGGCGAAACCTGCGGGCACGGAATCGAGGCCGAGGACGAGCAGACGTCTCATCGGCAATCCAGCGTCGGATTCCCTATTTAAATCCTGACCGCCCGCTCGGCCCTCGGCGGAGGTCGTCGCGCTGTCGCGCGCGCGCCCGGCTTCGCGAGCGACC
>JAKAVH010000147.1:0-1795 GCA_021827545.1 Thermoplasmata archaeon | reverse complement strand
TGGCTCCGCCGCGCCGCCGCCCGTCCCGCGGGCGAGCCTGCGCTCGCAGCGCCCCCCGCCGCACCGGGGCCGTACGACTGTCGCTCCGGGCCGTCCGGGGGCCCGTGAGCCACTAAGGGTCGGGGGTCCCTTTCCAGGAGAATAGGATAAATGAGGGCAGGGGTGCTGGCCCAAGGGCGCCCCCCGCGGTCGGCCCCGACCCACACGGGTGCGCACCGGGGAGAGCGTGGTCGATCGGGAGGTGGCGGCGGGGTCCACCGCCGGTCCGGCCCCGCAACCGGTGGCCGAGCGGCCGACCGCCCCTGCGGGGCCGTTCGTTCCGACGACGGGGACGTTGCTTACGCCCCGTCCGGAGGCGAGCGGCTGGATCGCCGCCGTCGGGATCGCGGTCGCCTTCGCGGTGATCGTCGAGTGGTTCTCCCTCATCGCGCCGGTCCCGCTCGGAGGAGACACGGGCACGTGGACCGCCCTCTCCTACCCGTTCATCTTCTACCCCCACCCGTCCGAGATCGTTCCGTTCGGCTACCCTCCGCTCATGTTCCCGCTCCTGGGGTTCTTCGTGCAGCTCGGCGGCGGCCCCCTCGTCGGTCCTCGCCTCTACCTCGGGTTCGTGACGATCCTGCTCGGCCTGTCGGTGTACGTGCTCGGTCGCTCGATCTTTCGGTTCCGCGTGAGCGCCGTGCTCGCGGAAGCGTTGCTTTTCGTCACGGTCCCTTTCGACCGCCTCTTCTTCTTCGGAGGCTACCCGACCCTCCTCGGGCTCGTCTTCTTCAACCTCTCGCTCGCGTTCGGGCTCAGGTACCTCCGGGCCAGGCGGCCCGCCCACCTGCTGTACTTCTGGCTCGGATTCGGGGCCGCCCTGCTGACCCACGAGTTCGTGGGCCTGTCGCTCGTCGTGACCGTTGCGATCGCGGGGTTCTTTCTCCTGCTCAAACGCCAGCTCCCCGCCTCGATGTTCGTGAGCCGAGCGGGGGCGGTCGGGATGGCGGTCGCCGGACTCGGGATCGGGGCGTACTATCTCGGGACCCGCTTCTTCCGCATCGCGCAGAACAACTACCTCAAGACGAACGTGCTCGGGCACCTGAGGTTCCCGCTCTCCGCCGTGCTCTACCCCCTTCACCTCCAAGCGCTCGGGGGGGTGATCGGCTTCCACCAGATCAAGACGGCCGACGGCTCGTTCGCCATCGCGACGGCGTTCTCCGCGATCGTCTTCGTCACGATGCTGGTGCTCGCGTGGCGCCGACCCCGGTACCTCACCCCGTCGGTGATCGTGGTCGCCTCGAGCGTCCTCGCGGTCCTCGCCATGGCGATCGGCGGCTGGATCCTGTCGATCTACACCGACTACCGACGATTCGCCTACTCCCTCTACCTGCCGTTCCTCCTGGTGGGGCTGCTCGGCTACGACACCATCTTCTTCTGGTGTTCTCCTCCGGTCCGCGCTCCCGGAGCCCCCGCCGCTCGCGCCTCCTCCGCCGCCAATCCCACCGCAGCCCCGACCGCGGGCCCGGCCGCGCGCGCTCCGCCCCGACGCCGTTCGACCCTGCGCCGCCGACCCGTGACGCTCGTGCCCACGGTCGCCGTTTGCGGGCTCGTCATCGTCCTTCTCGCCGGTGGGGTCTTCGCCTATCCCGGCCTTGTCGGCTTCCAGCGGCAGTACTCCGGTTCGCTTCACAGCTGGCAGTACGTCCGCGCCATGGAGGCGATCCAACAATCGGGGATCCCCGGCAGCATCCTCTCCATCTCGGGAGGGGCCACCCTCCACTGGACGTTCGCGATGACCGACCGCAACGTCTAC
>JAKAVH010000222.1 GCA_021827545.1 Thermoplasmata archaeon | reverse complement strand
CGTGTACGCGGGCGGGCTGGCCCACGACGAGGGGCTCGACCGCGCCCTCGAGGAGCACGCGCGCTGGGTCTGGGAGGTGTTCCGGCGGAACGGCGTCCGACGTGTGATCACCGTCGACCCGCACACGACCAACATGCTGCGCAGCGTCTTCCCGAAGCTGGTCCCGGGCTTCTCGCTGGAGGTGCGGAGCTATCTGGAGGTCCTCGCCGAGAAGCGGCTCACCGCGCGTGCCCCCCTCGAGCGTACCGCGACCATCCACGACTCCTGCGTCTACGCACGGTACGAGAACGTCGTGGAGCCGCCGCGGACCCTCCTCGCCGGCGCCGGAGTCCGGCTCGCCGAACCGGAGCTGTCGGGAAAGATGACGTTCTGCTGCGGGGGTCCGATCGAGATGCTCTTCCCCGGAAAGTCCTCGGAGGTCGCGACCAAGCGGATCAACCAGCTCAAGGCCGTCGATTCGCGGGTCGTCACAGCCTGTCCGCTCTGCTATGCCAACCTCTCGCGGGCGGCACCCTCCGACGTCGAGATCCACGACATCTCCGACTACCTGGTCGAGGCATACTGTCCGGTCGAAGCCTGACCGGGCGGAAGCCCGGCGCCCGCACGGAGTCGCACATCCTCCCCCTCGGTCTCGCGACCGAGCCGGGCGCACTCCCATCCTCGGCAAGAAAAGCGATCAGCGGGGCTCAGAGCCCCGAGCCGGCGGGGTCGCCGTCGCATCCCGGGAGCTGGTCCCCCCGCTGCGGGGGGATAGGGCCCGCGCGACGTCCTCTCGTCGCCGTACGAGACCGCCTACCGGGTGGACGGTCCGGAGTAGAAGGTCCACGCACCTTGCCGGAGGTTTCGATCCCCCGCCGAGCAAGTCTCGAAACCCGTTCTTTCGACGATCGCCGGACCTCGCCGCGCCATCGAGGTCCGAGCGGACCCCTCCGAGAGTGCCGGGACGAGGCGCCTCTCTCCTCGCTCCCGATCACCGACGCTTCACCGGGGAGGTGCGTTCCCTCACGGTCCGCAGGGGACTCGCGCCGGGCGTTGGTCCTGCGATCGCTTCGATCCGGCTCCGCTCGGGGTCGACGGCCGGTCGCCCAGTCGCGCCGACGACGACACGCATCCTCCGAGGCCACTATGGTCCCCGCCCACAAGGGCAGGGACCGGCCCCCTCGGAGGGAGAAAAGGTTCTGCTGCGTTCACGACCGGCGCCTGCGGTACCAGAGATAGGCCACGCCGCCGACGAGGGCGACCGCGACGACCAGCGCGAGCTCCAGGACCGGCCACGGATAATCCCAGGACGAGGCGATGCTTCCGGGAACGGTCGGTGCGGCCCCGCTGGCAAGCCCCGCCGCCGCGAGGGCGGCGGCGGTCGGGCTCATGGGTTCCGCCGACACCTCCACGGGCGGTACGCCCGTCGCCGAGTAGGTGGGGGCGAGCGCCCCCGGACCCGAATGCGATCCCATCCCGTCCCCCATCGACACGGCCGAGTCGTTGGTGCGGTAGGCGGCGACGGCGGCACGAGGCTCGAGCGCGCCGAGCCCTCCCGAGACATCGATCGCGAGCTGCGGGCTCGCGAGATAGGAGAACGCCATTTGGCAGCCGTCCCACTCGCCCGTCCCGTAGTCGAAGAAATTGGCGGGCGCTGGGAGGAAGATCAGACCGTCCAACGCGTCGAGCGCGCGCGCGAAGTTCAGGGAGATCAACGGGAGCCGGGTGCCGTTCGGCAGGGTCATCGCGCCGATCACTGATTCCTCCAGCGAAATATTGCCGGTCGGAGCGAGCGTACCGGACGGAGTACCCCCGAGAGAGATCGTGGCTCCGCTCGCGTTCACCTTCTCGTACGACCACGAGAGGGACCAGCCGCCGCTTCCGGAGTACGAGCTGTTCGAGCCGTGGGGCTGAGGCCCGAGCGCCCCGCCCGTGCCGCCATTGACCGGTACGAGTCCGAGGGGGGGTGTGAAGGTGAGGTCGGCCGACGACTGCCCGGTGGCGCGGAATGTCTCCGTGACGATCCGGACGCCGTTCGGGGTCGTGACCCGGATGTCCGCGCTCGAGCGCGCCCATGCGTCGGCGGTCGCCGAGGAGTCCCGCGCGGCGAACGCCGGCACGGACCCCCCGTTCGCGTAGACCGACCCGTTGTTCGTGATGTTGAGGTGGCCCACCGCATGATCGTACGTAGCGTGGTGGAGAACGACCTCGAGGGCCGGCGCGCGACAGTCCGGGGAGCAGTACTGAGTCGTGAAGTTCGATAGGACGGTGCGGTCGATCGAGAGGCGACTGAGGTTCCCGGAGACGTTCTGTCGATCGTACACGGTGTACCAGCCCAGGTACGCCGAGATCGTATGGACCCCCATCGGGGTGGCCGTGCTGACGTTGAACCACCGGTCGGTCCCGTACGCCCAAGCGTCCGGGTTCGCGGGAGAGACCGCGGCGCCGGCCGCAGACGGAGCGCCCGCCAAGGACAGCGCTCCGAGTACCGTCGCCGCCAAGATCAGTCCGACGAGCCCCACGGCGCGGACCGGGCGCGAAGCTTTCCCCCACATGGTGCACCGAACCGCGCCGACGCCGTGGAGAGGCAAAGGGCTCACGTCAAGGTCACCTGACGGACGGGCGACGATCCAGTACCGGCGCCGCTGGGGGGGGAAGGTGGTCTCCCAGAGGACGCGGGTCCTCTCGACGCCTCCATTGGCCTCTCGCCGGGCGGACGGCTCCGTCACTCTCGTCCGCTCGGCCCGGGGGGCCCCTCGGTCGGCTCCGTCGGCGTCGCCTCCGGCCGCTTCGGCCGGCCCCGCATCACCACTGCCGTCACCACAACCGCGCCCGCAACGAGCGCCCCCACCACCGCGATGTCCGTGGTGGACAGAACCCCGGACGACCCGGACGACGCGGCCGTTGCGGAGAACGTGAGCAGTACGTGGACCGGCGTGCCGGCCACCGTGAAGGACCCGGTCGATGGAGAGACCAGATAGCCGGGCGCGACCACCCGGAACTCGAACGATCCGTTCGCCAAGGCCAGGTCAAGTCCGTCCGGCCCGGCCAAGTGGTCCGACCCGGCGAGGGTCAGCACCCAGCTCCCTCCGGCGCCGAGCCCCCGCACCTCGAAGGTGACCGGGTAGGTGTACGGTTGGAACTCGACCGCTTGCGTGAGCGCCGAGCCGTTCACGATCACCGTGCCCGAGGGCTCCGCGACCGCGAACCCGATCGGCACGCCGATGGAGTACGCGTACGAACCGTTAGGGAGCGACAGAGAGAGCGCGCCGGATCCGACCCGGTACTCCGCGCCCTCCACGGCCAACACCCACGGAAGACCCGCCGGCAACCCCGTGGACTGCCACGTGACGGCGTAAAGGACGCGCTCGAACGCGAGCGTGAGGCCGAGGGATGTGCCCTCGATCGTGACCCTGCCGGACGCCGGAACTGACTCGAACCCCGCCGGCGAGCCGACGGCGTAGCCGTAGGTCCCGTTCGCCACCGAGATCGCAAGCGTCGGTTCCGTGGACCGGTACGTAGTACCGCCCAACGTGAACCCCCACTCGACGCCCGCCGGAAGGCCGACCGTGAGGACCGATAGTCCGTAGGTCCGGAGCGCAAACTGGACCGGGACCGATACGTTCTGTCCGACCACCTCGATCGTGCCCATGGACGGAGTCGCGGCGTAGTCCGACGCGGCGATCGAGAACGCGTAGCTCCCGTTGGCCGCCGTGAACCCCACCGAGGACGTCGAGGTCGTGACGGCCGTGCCCGCGAACGTGACGTTCCAGGGGGTGCCGACCGGAAGCCCGGTCGACTCGAAAACGACCGAGTAGTTGGTCGGGGCGGCGACGAACTGGAGGGTCACCGCGAGGTTCTGGTGGTGCATCACGCCGTGCCCGGACCCGTCATGCGACCGGTACCCGGCGGGAGCGAGCGCCTGGTAGGAGAACGGAGTGAACGCACCGTTCAGCTCCGGGATCGCGAGCGTGCTCGAGGAGGTACGGAACGCCGTGCCGTTGAAGAGAACTCCCCAGATAGCTCCGGCCGGGAGCCCGACGGCGGAGAACGTGACCGCCGAGTAGTTCCAGGGGGCCGCGAGAGGGTACTGGTCGAATATCGTTCCTCCCACGGTGTAGGGCTGGTCGACGATCCCGTCGCTGCCCGGCACACTCTGGGCGCTGCCGTTGCTGAGATCAGGGCCGGTCCAGCTACTCCAGTAATTTCCTCCGACCGGGTACCCATCGTCCCAAACCGAGCCTGAAGCGGCGGCAGAGCCCGAGAGGTCCACAGGCCCGTTGTCCACGAAGTTGTTGTGGTAGACCCGGACCACCCCGGCCGGCGCGAAGTCGATCGGGTTCGCGTTCTGGTAGAGGTCGTTCGACGCGTAGACGACGCCCGAGCTTCCGTCCTCGACGACACCGACACCGTTCGCGGTCGCGTTGTTGTCGGCGACCACGCCCGCGACGCCGGCCGATACCTCGAGACCCACCGGCATCGAGCGGATGCTGTTCGCCTCGACCGTGAAGTTGACGGGTCCGCTCAGGGAGATTCCGACGTGACTCTCGCCGGAAACCACGTTCGACGAGACGGTGACCCCCGTCCCTCCGTCCAGGTGGATCCCTTCGGCGCCGCCGCCCAGGACCTGGTTGCCCGAGACGACGATCGAACTCGCTCCCAGCGAGTAAAGGGCGGTGCCGGGCCAGTTCGAAAACGTGTTGCGTGCGATCGTTACGCCGATGCAGTTGGTGAGTTCGATCGCGCGGGGGGCGGTGGGGGACCCGGTGAGGACCGAGGCCGAGACCTGAAGTTCACGGTCGTTGGAGATCACGAGCCCGGCCGTGATGGGGGAGGCGAAAGTGCTTCCAACGACCCAAAGCCGGTTCGAGTAGGAGTCGACGAGCCCGATGTAGTCTTGGCTGGCGGTGTTCTGGGTGAAGTCCAAGCGGCCGTTGGTGGAAAAGCGGTAACCCGAGGCGCCCGTCGCCGTCAGGTTGTTCGCCGTGTTGCCGCTCATCTGGACGTTGTGCGATGACGTCATCCCGATCCCCGTCACGGCCGCGCTCGAGACGTCGTTGTTGGTGACGGTCCCGTGGACCCCATAGGCGATCGTGATCCCGGCCCCGGCGGAAAAGCGCACGTCGTTACCGGTCAGTGTGAAATCGAGCACCTGGTCGATCGAGATCCCCGTGGTGCCGGGCGGACCCCCGGGACCCGTCCTTGCGTGCGAGAGGTCGTTCGATCGCACCGTGACGTACTCGCCGCCCGATGCCGCCACGCCGACCACCGTGCGTTCGGCAAGGTTCGAGGCGAGGAGGACGTTGGTCGAGTTGGAAACCGCGAACCCGGTGGCGGTGTCGTTGGCGCGGTTGCCGACCACGCTGACGCTCGCCCCGCCCTGGAGGATCAGGCCGGCCGCGCTCGCTCCGGCCTCAGCGGAGAGGTCGTTGCCCGTGACGTTCGCCCACGTGACCTGGGAGAGCCGCAGTCCTGCTTGGGCGGCACCGGAGAGGTCGCTCGCCGCCACGTTCAGGTCGGTGGCGGCCGTGGCCGCGAGCCCGACCGTGGAGCCGGCGAGGCGCGAGCTCGTGATCTCCACGCCCTGCGACGCTCGGATCTCGAGCCCGACCTGGACCGAGCTCACGGTCACGCCCTGGACCCGGATGGAGGTCGAGTTGTCGATCTGCACTCCGAGGCTTGCGTCGGAAAGACTACCGCCGACGATCGAGCTGTTGTGGGAGGTGTGGATCGTGACGGCCGTGGCCCCACCGAGCACGGTCATCTCGGCGAGGGTGACGTCAGACGCGGCATCGACCTCGACGGCCGCCGGAACGGATGGAGAAGCGATCACGGAGTACCCATCTCCGGCGAGCACGCTGCCGTTCCGTTGATCGACGATCGCTCCGTGAAAGTCCGCAGTAAGAGTGTAGACACCGTTCGAAATCGAGACGGGCGCGCTCGGGTCGCTCAACGTGCCATCGGGGTAGATCACGAGGGTCACGGTGGGGGAAGCACCCCCCGCCGCTCCCCAAGGGCCGGGGGGCCCCGGATTCGCGACGATCGAAGAGGGCGCGGACGTCAGAGCGGGACTTGCGCGGGCGGCGGCCCCGGGTCCGCTCACCATCGGGAAGAAGCCGCTCAGCAACAGCGCACCCACGACCACAACGAGGGCGACCGACACGGGGATCGCGGAACGCGCGGTCGCAGAGCTGCTAGGCCCGCCGCGCGAGCCCCCTGTGGCAGGCCAGTGAACTG
>JAKAVH010000226.1:3145-6268 GCA_021827545.1 Thermoplasmata archaeon | reverse complement strand
GGCCGTTCACGCCGAAGTAGATGACAATCACCGCGACGAGGATCGCGGCGGCGAACGAGAGGATCACGAACGTTCGGGGAAACGGTGCCGGTTCCGGTTCGGTGGACATGGTCGGCGCAGTTGGGGGGGAGTTCATGACCCCGTCGTTCGTGTCCGGCGCCGCGCGTTCCCGCCGAGTCGTCGGATCACGCATCGGGGGGGGCCGGGTGACCGCGCGCCTTCGACGAACCTTTCGCCTTGGCCTCGGCCGGCGGCGCGGGCTCGGACGGCCCTTCGGCCTCGGGGATCGCGGGCTGGCCCTCGACGGCGGCCTTCGACGTAGCCGCCGGAGCGGCCTCCGCCTTCTTCTCGGCGACCGGCGTCACGTACTCCTCAACGATCCGAATCGTCCGGGGGTGCACGTAGGAGCGCAGGCGATCGATCACGCGCGGCTTGGCCGCGAGCCAGTTGATGTCGAACTTCGAGCGCTCGGGGAGGGTCAGGGTCAGCGTGTGGGCGTGGTGCTCGACTCCGAACTCCGAGGACCGGCCGTACTGCAGCTCGAGGACCGCTCGCGCCTGCGCGACCGGGTCGACGATGCGCTCGAGGACCGTGAACTTGCCCCGGACCTTGCGGCCCGCGAACGGCGGGTTGAAGTCGACCCGTACACGGGCGGCCGTCAACGAGACGACGCGGCCGCGGCGACCCTCGATGGTGAGGACGGTGCCGACGTCGAGCCGGGCGTCTTCCCGTCGCATCTCGGGCAGTCGCTCGACCTCGTGCATGGAGAACAGTTCGATCAGCTTAGGGTCCCGCTCGCCGAAGGCGTCCGAGGGGGCGAACTCCCGTTCGACGACGTCCCCGATCTTGAGGCCGATGAGCGCGTTCTCGATCCCGCCCGGGAACCGGTCCCCGCCGACCTGGTGAGGCCGTGGCCCGAAGGCGAACCCCTCCGGGGTCGCGATCTTCTGCTCCTCGGCGACCTCGGCATGGGTCGTGTCCAAGAGCTCGGTCTTGCCTGCGGTCTCGGCCCACAGGTCGTATTCGATGCGAACGAGGTCCCCCGACTGGGTGAGGTCGGAAGGGGTGGGCGCCGCCGGCGCCTCGGGCGACATGGCCCCGCCGAACCGGGGGGTCGCTTAAGGTTTTCTCGATGGTCCGCCGGCGTTCGTACGATCCCCCGGGGCGACGACCGGGCCGGGGACGGCGGCCGCCGAGGGTAGAGCGCGTGCCGCCGGGCCGTGCCGTCGCCAGCGGGCGAACGCATGGAGGAGTGCGACCGGCTTGAGGGGCATCTCGGCGAAGCGCAGCGGGTGGTCGACCGGGGTCCGCCGCTCCTCGAGCCGGGACCGCAGTCCGCCGTTCTTGATCAGCGACATCGCCATCGCGAGAAGGTAGCGGTACCGCTTCCTCGCCCACCGAAGGTAACTCGTCTCGTTACTCTTGTCATGCACCACGTAGGCGTCGGGAACGAACTCGCCCGTGTAGCCCGCCGCAAGCGCCCGGGTCTCGAGGTCGTGGTCCTCGGCGTACGGTATCCTCGGGTCGAAACCGAGCGCGCGGAGCACCTCCGTCCGCCAGGCGGTGTTCTGGAGCGGAAGGTAGGCGACGCTCGACGGGACGAGGTTCGCGTAGATCGAGCGCTCGAGGAGGGCGTAGTACCTCTCGATCGGGTGCGCCGGGGGCCGACCGGGGCGCGTCGGACCCCCCGAGAACGCCGGGCCCCCCGGTCGCTCGAGCGGGCGGAGGAGCCGGTCGAGCCAGTCGGGGGGGGCGGACTCGTCCGAGTCGAGGAACGCCGTGAACTCCTCTCGGATGGACCGGATCGACGCCGCCCGGGCGTCGACCAATCCGCCCGGATACCGTTCGACCGAAAGTTCGAGGTGCCCCGAGCGGAGGCGCGCCTGGGCCAGTAGGGACTCCGGCGTGGACGCGGACGCCGCGATCAACACGCGGTCGGGACGGCGCGTCTGCGCGACGAGGGAGTCGAGGGCGACCAGGAGTCGGGGGTCGTCGCCGACGGCGACTTCGACACACACCGTGCCCATCGCGGCCTACCCCCCTCCGCGGCCGATGACGATCGGCCCCGGTCCGGCCTCCAGTACGCGCCAAGTCCTTAATCTGAGGGGCCGCTAGGGCGACCGTGCGGATTCTCCTCATCGGAGGGGGGGTCCACCCGATCCCTCCGACGGGGTACGGCGCGATCGAGCGGATCCTCACGGATCTCCGGGCCGCGCTCGAGGCGGCGGGCGAGGAGGCCGTGGTCGTGAACCGGGTACGCCACGGCCGGATGAGGGACGAGTACCCGTTCGCCTGGGAGCTCCCTCGGCTTCTGCGGCGCGAACGGTTCGATGTCCTTCACGCGCAGACCCCCGTGGTCGCGAACCGCCTCGCCCTCGGCGGACGGCCGTACGTGTACACATCCCACTCGAGGCACTGGTACTACCGGGAGTCCCTCACCCACCGCTGGGGGTACTTTCTCGAGCGACGGGCCGTGCGCGGAGCACGCGCGGCGGTCGCGCTCACCGACCGTCTCGCGGACAAGATGCGCGCGACCGTCCGGCCTCCGCTGCCTCCGATCTCCGTCATCCCGTTCGGCGTCGACACCGACCGCTTCGCGCCGCGGTGGGACCGCCGCACCGGCCGGCGCGCCCTCGGGGTCGGGGTCGTCGCCCCGTTCAAGCGCTGGCATCTCGCCGTGGCGGCGCTCGCAGGCACCGGGGTCTCCCTCACGATCGCCGGACCGATCGTCTCGGACTCGTACGCCGAGTCGCTGCGCCGCCACGGCCCCGAGGTGACGCTCGCGGGCGAGGTCCCCGACTCCGAGCTCGAACGCCTCTTCGGGGAGAGCGATTTCCTCGTCCACCCGAGCGCCGTCGAGATCCTCTCGGCGACCGTCCTCGAGGGCCTGTCGGCGGGGCTGCCGGTGCTCGGCGGCGCTGCGGTCGAAGGTGTCGTGGAGGACGACGTGACGGGGGCGGTCGTACCGGACCAGGACCCGGCGGCGTTCGCGCGGGGACTCGGGGAGCGGGTGCGGGTCCTTGTGGCCGAGGACGACCGACGTCGCCGAGTTGGGGAGTCGGCCCGGGCGGTGGCTCTCGCGCGGTACGCCTGGCCCCGGATCGTGCCCGATCTCCTGACGGT
>JAKAVH010000226.1:0-3135 GCA_021827545.1 Thermoplasmata archaeon | reverse complement strand
CGTGGCCGCGGAAACGGCCGACCGACCGGCCCGAACGGCCTCAGGTCGGGTGCACGCCGCGGGCGCTCGCTAGTTCCTCGATCGTGCGGTCGATCGCACCGGCGCTCGTGTATCGGGGGTGCCACCCGAGCTTGCGGATCCGGTCGATCGCGAGGAGCTGCTGGGGGACGTCACCGACCCAACCTCGCGCGCCCCCGGTGTACTCGATACGGGCCCGGCCCCCGTGGGCCGCCACGACCTTTTCGGCGATCTCCCGTACGGAGATCCGGTCGGTGGTGCCCAGGTTGTGGACCGAGACGGGTCCGAACTCCCGGTCGGCGACCGTCAGCATCCCGTCGACACAGTCCTCGGTTCGCAGGTAGCTCTTGGCCTGCCGGCCGTCGCCGAGCACCTCGAGGCGCGTCGGGTCACGCGCGAGCTTGTCGAAGAAGTCGGGGAGCACGCCGTGGGTCATCGCCGGCCCGATGATGTTCGCAAAGCGGAAAAGGTCGGTCCGCAGCCCGTAGCTGTGGGCGTAGGCCGAGCAGAGCCCCTCGGCCGCCAGCTTCGACGCCGCGTACAGCGACTCGGGCTCGAGCGGGCCGTACTCTTCGGGGGTCGGGAAGACCGTCGGGGACCCGTAGACGACGCTCGAAGAGGAGTACATCACCCGGCGAACGTCCTCCTTCCGCGCGAGCTCGAGGACCCGGAACGTCGCGACCGTCCCGTGCTCGAAGTCGATCCGGGGATCCTTCGTGCCGAGCCGGATGTCCGGGTTCGCGGCGAGGTGCCAGATCGCCGATGCCCCGCGGAACAGCGAGGCATACGTCTCGGGCTCGCGCAGGTCGGCGACGGTCACGCTCAGGCGTGCGTCGGGCACCGGCAGGTGCTCCCGGCGGCCGCCCGAGAGGTTGTCGATGACGCGGACGGTCGCGCCGCGCTCGAGGAGCGAGCGAACGAGGACCGACCCGATCGCCCCGGCTCCGCCGGTGACGACCACAGGGCCGTCCCGGACCCAGTCGCCCATCGGTGGGCCGCGAGTCAGGGAAGCATATATAAGCCGAGGGTCCCCTAAACACGATGCACCGGGTCGTCCCGGTGAAGGGGAGCATGCGCACCTACGTCCGGATGACCTTCCACTCCGAAGGCGCCAACCCGCTCAAAGTGCTGGAGGCGATGCGAACGCTCGGGTTCGAGGAATCGATGGGGATGCACGATTTCGTCTACAAGTGGAAGGACAAGGCGACGCTCGACGAGGTCATCCGGCTGATGACCGAGATGCACGATCGCCTGAAAGGGCTCGACGTCAATTACGAGATCACCACGATCTCGTAGGGGTCCCGGGCTCGGGGTCAATGTCGCAAGAGTCGCTCGACCGTCTCGAACGGATGCTGCTCTTGCATCTGCTCGAGCACCGGGGGCAGCAGGTCCGGTTCGAGGCGTCCCAGTGGACGACCGAGTTCGGTATCTTGCGCAAGTTCTCCGTCGAGGACTCCCTCGAGCTGAAGCAGGCCCTGCGGTCGCTCGAAATGATGCGCATGGTCTACCGACGCACGCAGTACGTGGTCGGGTACTCGGAGCCAAAGCACGTCTACTCCCTGACCGCGGTCGGGCACCGCAAGGCGCTTGTGTACCGCCGGGGGGACGAGCTCGCGGACCCCGACCCCTCGGTCGCCGCGGAGCCGGCGCCGTCCGAGGCCGCCCCCGCTTCGCCGTCCCCGTCGGGCGGCTCCGCAAGCCAGGCGTAGGGCCGGGATGGCAAT
This sequence comes from Thermoplasmata archaeon, assembly GCA_021827545.1. Next base: position 1,393 of record JAKAVH010000226.1, on the reverse strand, counting down.
CCTCGACGGCCCGAACGTTCGTCTGCGACCTCTCGAGCCCGACGAGTACGGGGCCGTCTTCGCGTGGTACAACGACCCGGAGACGGTCTCGCCGTACGACCGGTTTTCGGTCGACACGTTCGACGACTTCGTCCGGGCCGTCGAGTCGGCCCCGGACGACGCCGGATCGCTCGCCCCCCGGTTCGGCGTCGTGCGCCGCGGGGAGGCCGTCGTGCTCGGCGTCGTAGGGCACTACCGTCCGCATCCGGTCCTCGAGACCGTGGACGTCTGGTATGTGATCGGGGACCGGGCGGCCCGGGGCCACGGGTACGGCCGCGAGGCGGTCGCCCTCCTCGTCGACCACCTCTACGCCACGACCGCCCTCGAGCGGGTCGGGGCGACGTGCGACACCGAGAACGTTGCGTCCTACCGCCTGCTCGAGGGGCTCGGTTTCCGGCGGGAAGGGACGTTGCAGGCCGCGCTCTTCCACCACGGCGGCTGGCACGACGTGCACGTCTACGGGATCACGCGGACGCAGTGGGCGGCCCGGAACCGTCCAGCGTGACGGTGAGCCTCGAGCCGCGGTCGGGCAGGGGGACCGCCGGTTCGACCGTCACTCGCCCGATCTCTCCGGTCGAACGGACGTGCGTCCCTCCGCACGGGCAGACGTCCGACCGGTCGATCGCGATCACGCGGACCGGATCGACCTGGGGCGGGAGCGGCACCAGCCCGCTGCGCTCCGCGGTGGGCTCGCGGTCCCACTCCCGCCGCGGGACCTGGAGGATCGTGACCGGTCGATCCTCGTCGACGACGCTCGCGAGGTCATCGTCGTAGAACTGGCGCGCTGAGAGGTTGACCGTCACGTAGGGGGCGTCGGCGTCGGTCCAGGATGCGGCCGTGCGCGTCGCCTCGGTGAGCGCGAAGGCGCCGAGGTCACGGATGAGGTCGCTCGTCTCGGCGAGCGCGAGGAACTCCGCGGGCCCGACGACACCGCGCGTCGGGTGGTTCCAGCGCATGAGGGCCTCGAAGCCGACGACGAGGGAGCCCGCGGCGTCCACGATCGGCTGGTAGTGCATGACGATCTGACCGTCGCTCAGCGCGCGGCGCAGCTCCTGGAGCTGCTCGAAGCGGCCCATCGAGTGTTGGCGAAGCGCGGGGGAGAACACGGCGTAGCGGCCGCGGCCGAGGCGCTTGGCCTCGTAGAGGGCGAGGTCAGCTTCCTCGATGATCGGCGTGTCCGACGGCGTGGACTCGTCCCAGATCGCGACCCCGACGCTCGCGTGCTGCTCGATCTCGATACCGAGGATCACGAAGGGCGCCTCGAGCGCCGCGAGCAGCCGCTCGGCCACGTGGTTGATCTGCTCGGCCTGGCGCACGCCCTCGACGAGGTAGAGGAACTCGTCACCGCCGAAAC
>JAKAVH010000245.1 GCA_021827545.1 Thermoplasmata archaeon | reverse complement strand
AGAACGTGTGGGCCACATCCGTCGGACTCACGGTCGATACGGGGGCGGAACCATTGATCGATTCCGTGTTGCCCACCGTGCCCGTCACTTGGCACGGGCAGGCCGACCAGTTCGCCACGAGGTCCTCGTCAGTGAGCGTCACCTTTACTTCGCCGCGAGGGACGGAGAAGTTTGCGGGCTGGTACTGAGGCATCCCGGTCGTGGCGTTGATCGCGATCGTGAGGTTGAGGTAGCTCACGGCCGTCGTCGCGGCGCTCGTCGTCGGCGCGGACCCCGATCCCTGAGCCGACAGCGCCGCGCCGCCGACCAGGACCACGAGCACCGCGGTGATCAGGGCCACCGCCCCGAACCAGTCCGAGTCTTTCATCGTCGTCGGTCGGCCCGGGAGGGTACTTAGGCGTCCCGTAAACCCGGCTTTACGATCGCGGGGGCGCCGGTCGGGCCTGAGGCCCGGCGGCGGGTCGCTCCGGCCCCCGGGAAGGCGGCGGGCGGCGGCCCCGGGTCCTAGGACGGTCAGCCCGAGGGCACGAACCAGACGTCGGTGATCGAGTACTTCGGGTTCGGCTCGAACCGCGCTTCGACCCGCATTCCGATGAAGAGATCGGACTCCGCACAGTCCTTGAGGCGCACCAGGAGGAGGCTCCCCGCCCCGTCGAACTCGACGAGCGCGAGGTTGTACGGTGTCTCCTTCAGGAACGCCTCGCTGCCGAAGTGGCAGGTCGTCCAGGAATGGACCCGGCCGTGGGTCGGCAGGTCGATCCATTCGGTCGGCGCCCCGCAAACCATGCAATGGCTTCGGGGGGTCGCGAAAACGAACTTGCACTTCGGCCGGCGACACTTCGAGCCGCGCAGCCGGCCTTCGGCGAGGCCGAGGAAGAACGGAGTGTCTTCGGCATAGCTGTGGATGTACGAGATGGCGTAAGGGTACCGGACGATCAGGCTCTCCACGCCGTCCGAGTCGCGGAAGATCGCCGCGCCGCTCTTCTCGAGCTCGGTCTGGACGTCGCGGAATCTCGTCATGGTCGGGGGACGCGCGCTCATCGGAACCCCCTTTCGAGGATCGAGACCGTCACGCTCGAGCCGGTGCCGGCGTGGCTATGGATCGCACCCCGACGAGGGTGGTCGAGCTGGAGGGTCGGGTCCCCGAAGTGCTTGCCGATCGTCCCCTGGAGCTGCCAGAACGCAAAGACCCCCTGCATGAGCCCGGTCGCGCCGACCGGGTGGCCGCACGCAATGAGGCCGCCCGAGGGGTTGACGGGCATCGTGCCCGCCCTCGGCGTCGAGAAACCGTAGTCGATCCCCTTCAGGAACGGGTCGCCCTGCTCGACGAAGTCGTAACCTTCGCCGTATCGGCACAGCCCGAGGTCCTCGTACGTCTGGATCTCGCTCGACGCGTAGGCGTCGTGCAGCTCGATGAAGTCGAGCTCCGCGGTCGGCCGGGTGATCCCCGCCATCCGGTACGCCTCGAGTCCGGCCGCCCGCCCCGCGCGGAAGGAGTGGACGCCCGGGTATTCGAGGTCCTCGTAGTCCTTTGCCCGCTCGTGCGGAAGCAGGGGGACGCGCCCGAACGGGCGGTCGGCGAGTCGCATCGTGTCCGTCCCGCACCCCACGCCCGAGACGCGGACAGGACGGTCGGTGAATTCCTTCGCCCGCTCCTCCGTGCACAGGACCGCCACGGCGGCCCCGTCGCTCATCGTGCAGATCTGCCCGCGCGTGAGCGGGTAGCTGATCATCTCGGAACGGAGGACGTCCTCGACCGTCAGCCGTTTCGGGTACTGCGCGTACGGGTTGTGCAGCGCGTTGCGGTGGTTCTTCACCGAGACCTTGCTCATGATCCGCGAGCCTTCGGCGATCGCGAGACGTTGCGCTTCGCGCTCGTCCTTCACCTCGGCGTACTTCCCCTTGCGCAGGTACTCGTAGATGTGGCGGACGACCATCAACGCGTAGTAGCCGGTGTAGAATCCCCCGAGGGGAAAGTCGAAGTTCGTGTCCGAAGCGAGCGCGATGAACTCGTTGCCCTTCCACGTTGCCACACGACTCATCGTCTCGAAACCGGCCGCGAGGCAGACGTCCATCCGACCGCTCGCGACGGCCTCGTAGGCCGCCTGGAAGCACTCCCCGCCCGTCGCGCCCCCCCACTCGATGCGCACCGACCCCTTCGGGTTCATTCCGAGGTAATCCTGGACCATGCTCGCCGCCTTGAGCTGGCGGGCGAAGTGGTCGGAGAAGTAGGAGATCCGGGTGCCGTCGATCCGGTCGGCGGTCAGCCCCGGGACACCCTTGAGCGCATAGTCGTACGCTCGCTTCACCATGAGGCGGAAGTCCATCGCGGGGTGGGCCTTCGCGAACTTCGTGAGCCCCCCCGTCACCATGTAGACCCGGCGGCCCCTCGAGGGTGGGGTCTTCGGTCGGGCGGTCCGCGGACGGTCGGTCGGTCGTCTCGCCTTCGAACGTGCCGGCATCGTGACGCCTCCGTGGCCGCAGCCGGGCCCGGTTCTTAACGTGCGCACGGCGTCGGGGTCCTCCCGCGCCCCGCAACGGGCCGGAGTGTTCCCCGCCGTTTGGCACACGGTCCTCCCCGGACTCTCGCCCCTGCGCCTGGCGGTATCCGAGCCGGTGGCGGAACCATTTTGGGCCGTCGTCGTCTTCACCGAACCGTGACGCCGCCGTCCGTCAAGCGCGACCTTGTGTCGCTGGCCGACATCGCCTCCGACCTTCCCTCGCTTCTCGAACGGGCGGCCCGCCTCAAGTCCGACCGGCACCGCGGCGTCCGGCGTCCGACCCTCGCCGGGAAGAACCTGGCGATGATCTTCGAAAAGCCGTCGACGCGGACACGGATCTCCTTTGAGGTCGCGATGACCGACCTCGGGGGCCACGCCCTCTACCTCTCGAACCGGGACCTGCAACTGAGCCGTGGGGAGACGATCGCGGACACGGCCCGGGTCCTTTCGCGTTTCGTGGACGGCCTGACGTACCGGGCGTTCCACCACGACGATCTCGCCGAGCTCGCCCGGGCCGCGAGCGTTCCGGTGATCAATGCGCTCGACGACCTCGAGCACCCGTGCCAGATCGTCGCCGACCTGCTCACGATGCACGAGCGCTGGCGCGGACGCTTTCGGGGGCACCGGCTCGCGTGGGTCGGTGACGGCAACAACGTGCTCCACTCGCTCCTCCTCGGCGCCGCGGCGGTCGGCCTCGATGTCACGGCCGCGACCCCGGTCGGGTTCGACCCCCGGGCCGATGTCGTTGCGAAAGCGCGAGAGCTGGCCCGCGTCTCGCGGGCCGAGATCGAGCTGACGCACGACCCGGGCGAGGCCGCCCGCGGCGCCGACGCGCTCTACACCGACGTCTGGATCTCGATGGGTGACGAAGGGGAAGCGGAGGCCCGGGAGAAGGCGTTCGAGCGGTTCCGGATCGACCTGACCCTCGTCGCGCTCGCCGCCCCCGACGCGTTCGTCCTGCACGACCTGCCGGCCCATCGCGGCCAGGAGATCACCGATGAGGTGCTCGACGGCCCGCGCGCGGCCGTCTGGGACCAGGCCGAGAACCGGCTTCACGCCCAGAAGGCCATCCTCGAGCTCCTCCTGCGGCCCCGCGCGGCGCGGGCGCGGGGCCGGTGACGCCGCCCGGCTCGGTGGCGTCGGTCCGACGATGGCGTTCTCCCACCGCGACCGCCGGGCCCACCGGAGCATTTGGCGCGCCCTGGCGGCCGTCTTGGGCCTTGTGGTCGGTCTCGTGCTGGTCGCCCTCGAGATGCCGTACGACGCGCTCGGGGTCGCGGCGGTCGGCGGGCTCTCGGCCGTCGGGCTGGGGTACCTCACCTGGAGCGAGCGGTTGCTCGCGCGCTACTCGGCCGACCTACGAGGGGTGCTTGAGGGGATCTCCGGTTCGGGGTTCGCGCGGGCCGAGGTCGGCACGGAGGTCGGACTCGAGCGGCCGGTCGGATCCCCGGCCGGCCGCTCGCCGCACAGCCGCCGGGGTCCCCCGCCGTCGATGGCCGGCGACCGCGGGCCCTCCGGCGGCGCGCGGGCGTCGCCTTAGGGCGACCCGGTCGGCTCCGGCTCCGCCCGCAGGCGGACCTTGAGCAGGTGCTCGATCTTGCGTACGAGCGCGTCGGGGGGACGAAGGCTCCCCGACTCGAGCTTCAGCACGACCGACTTCTTCTCGTTGAGCTTCTTCCCGAGGTCTTCGGGCGTCCAAGCAAGGGCCTCGCGGGCCACGCGCACGCGCCGGTACCAGTCGGGGGCGAGTTCCATCTCTCCGATGTCCTGGTAGAGGTCGCGTTCCTCGAGGCGGCGTCCTCCACCGGCCGTGTGGCTGGCGGGGCCGCCCGGGGTCCGCGGCCGGCCGACCGGCACGGCGCCCGCCGCGACCGGGGCCGGGGGGTCGATCGGGGTTCCGAATCGAGCGCAAGCGGGGCAGAGCCGGAGGATCGTGCCTTCGATCCGCACCCGGCTCACGGTCTCAGATTCCTTTCCGCACATTTCGCACAGCATGGTTCTTCCTATCGAGATGGGGCCAAACGCGTCCGTCGCCGGGCCTCCATCCGCCGGCGACCTTCCTCGAAGCGCCCGCGTTCCTCGTCGGTCTCGAGGACGAGCGGCGGGACGGGCACCGGTCGCCCGTGCGGGTCGACCGCCACCATCGTGACGAACGCCTCGCCGACGAGCTGGGGGGCGCCGCCGGCAAGCGCCTCGGACTGCACGCGGACCCAGACCTCCATCGACGAGCGCCCGACGTACGTGAGCATCGCGTCGAAGTCAACGACCTCTCCCACGTGCACCGGGAGGATGAAATCGACACGGTCGAACGAGGCCGTTACGCAATTGGACTTCGCATGGCGGGTGGCCGTGATGTACGCCACGCGGTCGACCTCGGCGAGGATCTGACCGCCGAAGACGTTGCCCACGAAGTTCGCGTCCGTCGGGACCATCAGTCGGACGACCGACGCCCGGCTGGCGCCCACGGTGTGGAGGGTCAGGTCGGGCACGGTTACCGCCGGAGCTCGCGAACGGGACGACCGACCCGCCCCCAGCCTAAATCGCTTGTGCCGGTGACCCCGCCTCGGCCTCGGGTCCGCGGGCGATCGTCCGGCCGCCCGGGAGGGGTCCCGGACCGACCGCCGGTGGCCCCACGGATGCCGGGAAGGACCGGGACGACGGGTCCCGTTTCGGCACCCCTCCCCGCCCCCCTCAATAGGAGATACGCCCTCGTCCGGCCGAGGTCCCCGATGTCCCCCGCAAAGTCCAAGCCACCGACCGGAACGAAACCGTATTTCTCCAGCGTCGCGGTCGTCGTCTCCGACCGCAAGAAGGCCCGCGAGTGGTACACGTCCACGCTCGGCCTCGACCTGATCGACGACGAAGAACACTGGGTGACGGTCGGCCGACGCGGCCGGCCGGGCGTCCTGCACCTTTGCCAGACCACCGAGTTCGACCCGAAGGGAACGCTCGAGCCCGGGAACTCGGGGATCCTGCTTCGATTGCCCGGCAAGGACTTCGCCGCGAGCTGCGCGGAGCTCAAGTCCCGGGGCGTGCCGTTCCACCAGGAACCCCGCAAGGACCCGTGGGGCTGGTGGGCGTCGATCCGGGACCCGGACGGAAACGAGCACGTCGTGATGCCGGAACCGTAGGCCGTACGGCCCCCGCGCCGGGCCCCGATGGGCGGGGAAGCTCCGGCGAGTTCGTGCGGGTCCGGTCGGTCTCCGAGGGCCCGAGCGGCCGGCCCCGGACGGGCCCGGACCCCGGCTCCGGTCGGGGCGCGCCGCCCTTCGCCGGACCGAGACCGTCGGTGCCGGCGACGCTCTCGGTGTTCCGGCGAGACAACGCCTATATAGGGGCACCTTTTGGCCGCGCCCGGAGCACCGCATGGCACAGAAGCCCCACCTCAACATCGTCTTCATCGGCCACGTCGACCACGGCAAATCGACCACCGTCGGTCGTCTGCTGCTCGATACCGGCTACATTCGCCAGGAAGAGATCGACAAGTTCCGGGCGGAGGCCGAGGCGAAGGGGAAGGCGACGTTCGAGTTCGCCTGGGTGATGGACGACCTCAAGGAGGAGCGGGAGCGCGGCGTCACCATCGACATCGCGCACCGCCGCTTTGACACCCAGAAGTACTACTTCACGATCATCGACGCCCCCGGCCACCGTGATTTCGTCAAGAACATGATCACGGGGACGAGCCAGGCGGACGCCGCGGTCCTCGTCTGCTCGGCCGCCGAAGGCGTCCAGGAGCAGACCCGGGAGCACATCTTCCTCGCCCGGACGCTCGGGGTCACGCAGCTCATCTGCGCGATCAACAA